>CAILWD010000251.1 GCA_903837815.1 uncultured Chloroflexota bacterium
ACGTTCGCCAATCCAAAACAGGTCATGCCGCGTGCTTCGGCGGCTTCCAACGCGTTGAGCACATCCTTGGTCTCGCCCGACTGGCTGACGAAAATTCCCACGTCTTCGTATCCGACCGCGGGCGCGTACTGCGCGATGAACTGCGGCGCAAGGACTGGCGTCACGGCGCGTCCCGCTAGTTGGGCGAAGTACACCGATCCCGCCATCGCGGCGTGATAACTGGTGCCGCAGCCGATGAAATACAAATGGCGCGCGCTCTTCATCTTCTCTACCAACGGCTGCACATCGGGACTGCCATCCAACAAGTGGATCAACTCACGGGCGACTTGTGCCTGCTCATGGATTTCCTTCAACATAAAATGCGGATACCCACCCTTTTGCACTGCGTCCATCGACTCCGTAACTGTTTCTGGCATTCGTTGAATTATTTTTCCATCTTTGACCGACCGCACTTCCACGCGGTCAGCCCATAACGTGACGATCTCTCCATCCTGCGGGCGGATCACGTCCCGTGTCAGCGGCAAAATCGACGGCAGGTCAGACGAAACGCAGGTGAAGCCTTCGCCGAGTCCCACCACCATGCCCGAACCTTTTTTGAAGGCATAGAGTTTGTCGTCGTCGGCGCGCCCGATCACAAAAGTGTAATCGCCTTGCAAGTCGCCGTACGCCAAGCGGATCGCATCGATGAATTGATAGCCACGGCTGATGTAACGCTCCACCGCATGGACGCAGGTCTCGCCGTCGTTCTGCGAGCGGACGGTCATACCCTCCGCCATGAACTGTTCGCGCAGCTCGACGTTGTTGACCACGTTGCCGTTGTGCGCACCGACCATGTCGCCATCCGAATCCAAATGCGGCTGGCTGTTGACCTGTGATGGCTCGCCGAAGGTTGCCCAACGCAACTGGGTGATGCCGCGCTGTCCGCGCATCTCGGCAAAGTTGTATTTCGCCGCCACCGAATCCACCTTGCCGACATCCTTTCGCAAATCGATCCTTCCGCTGTTGATGGTTGCCGCTCCGACAGAGTCGTAGCCGCGATAGGTCAACCGCTCCGCCGCCGCGATCAGGATGGGTCCGAGCGCTTCTTCATTTTTGGTCACATAGCCGAAAATTCCGCACATGAATTTTGATCTCCTTAAATAGGTTATTGCCGGAATTATATTCTTTTAGACAGGCGTAAGATAGGTGATGTTAATCCTAAAGCAGAATGTGGTTTTCATCGCCACTACATTACGCACTTCATGCGATTCCCTGAGCGGAGCGAAGGGTCTCCGTCGCTTTGCGGCGGGATTCTTCGGTCACTACGTTCCCTCAGAATGACATCTATACTTGATGTTACCACTTCACAAGCATGATTACTTTGATATGATAGGCGCTCATGGAGAAAAATATGACCCCCAACATTCAAGCTGTGATTTTCGATATGGATGGCGTGTTGACCGATTCCGAGCCGCTGATCAACGCGGCGGCTGTTGCCATGTTTCTTGAGAAGGGGCTGGTCGTCCAACCCGACGACTTTCACCCCTTCGTCGGCGCGGGCGAAGACCGTTACATCGGCGGCGTTGCCGAAAAATATAACTTTCCACTGGATGTGCCCGCGGCAAAACACAGGACGTATGAAATTTACTTTACTTTGATTCCCACCCAACTGAAAGCGTTTCCCGGAGTCCATCGATTATTCCAGGACTGTCGGAAAGCGGGGCTGCGTCTCGCCGTCGCCTCCAGCGCAGACAGGGCAAAAGTCCTTGCCAACCTGAAAAAAATCGAATTACCCGAAAAGATGTGGGACGCGGTTGTGGCGGGCGAAAACGTCGTCCACAAAAAACCCGCGCCGGATATTTTCCTTTTTGCCGCCCAAGCCATTGGAGTTGAACCCGCCGCGTGCGCCGTCGTCGAAGACGCCGTCAACGGGATTCAAGCCGCCAAAGCGGCTGGAATGCGCTGTGTCGCCGTTGCGCAAACCTTCCCCGCCGAACGCTTGCAGGAGGCTGATGTTGTGCGCGGCGGGGTAATCGATGTGCGGTTATCGGATTTGATTCCAGATTAAGTTATTAGCCATCCCACGGAGCGACTCCCCTGCCGCTTCCGCTTCGCAACGACCCGAAAACTGATTCGGTCACGTCTGGCAGAATCTCCCCGACGGCTCCCAGCAAACCGAAGCAGCCCGCGATCATCATGTCGCCGAAGGGAGCAGAAAAATAAGGATGAAGGATGAGGGATGAATGATGAAAAAGCGAGCGGCGGGGTCCTGTCACGACCACATCGAAATCATCCTGCCCAAATTCAAAGACTTCATCGGTGTACATCAACGCGCCGTGACCCATGTCATCGAAGACATCCTCATGCCTGAGCGATCCATCTGCCAGCCTTTGCAGCAACGACTCGAGTTTTGGCAAGTCGATTTCGCCGGTGTGATGTTCAAAAACTCCCTCGATTCCCTTCTCACCCAAACGAAAAGCCAGCGTGTGAAAATTGCCCACGTTGCAGATGACCTTCTGCCGGCGTTTCGCAACGACTGGGTCAAAGTCCGCGCCCAAAATAGCGGCGGGAGCGGTGTCCATCACCACCAGCGGACAGGGTAGATTCGGCGCAGAGTCCGCAACGGCTTGCAAGCGGGTCATCATTTTTGGAATGTCAGTCGAAAGATACGCAAACGTCGCAAGCGAATTCCTTGCTCGAATCCGCTCATCGAGATAATCAAAGCGAAACTGCCTGTCCGAGACTCCCGCCGGCGCATTCCCGTGATCAAAGACCGCCACCGCCACCGCCGCCAAATCATCCAGCGCGACGCCGTAATCTGCAAATGTTTTCGAGATCAACTCAAAGTCAAAATCCTTCAATTCAAGACGGTGGATGGTGGACAATAGACCGTTCGCTTCGTCTTCGGAAACAATTTTCACCCCCAATCTTTCCACCTTCTCCAACTCATCGTTGATTGTCGCTGCCGCGTCGGGAGTCATGAACACAGGGATTCCCGCCCGCGCCGCCTCCTCGATTGCCCAGGACGAAGGCCCGCCGCCCATTTGATGTCCCGTGAAAAGCAGCGGGGTTCGGGATTGAATCAACCGCTTCACGCGGCGATGAATCATCATCGTCGGCGAAGGCAAAACCAGTTTGAAGCCATTCTCGATGTCGAGATTAGAATCGTAAAGAAAAATATCCTGCGTGCCTGTGCCAATATCCACTGTTAAAACTTTCATCGAAAATATCCTTTGACCGATTTATTTTCCACAAGTTTACCCGATGGCGTTGGAGTACAATCGAACCAGCCATGAAGAAAAGAAAAATTCTTATTCCGATCCTGCTCGTTGCCATTGCCTCAGCCGTTTTACTTCCCAACCTCGATATCGCGCTCCGCGCCTGGCGTTCGTTTCGAGCGGTAAGATTTTCCACCTTGCAACTCCGCTACGAAGTGGCAGCCTTCGACCTCGGCAGACCCAGCCCCAACCTTCCCATCGATACCAAAACCTCCCCCGAAGGCATGACCCAGGTCTACGTCTCCGAAGGCGAATTCATCATGGGGAGCAATGAAAATCCCAACCTCAAGGAGTATCCCGAACACCCCGTTTATCTCGATGCGTTTTGGATGGACAAATACGAAGTCAGCAATGCGATGTACGAGCAATGCGTTGCCAGTGGAACGTGCTGGGAGCCTGTGCCGCGACTCAATCCATACTACAGCAAATGGGCGTATCGGAACCTGCCCGTGGTGTATGTCAACTGGTACGCGGCTGATGCATATTGCGCCTGGGCGGGCCGCCGCCTGCCCACCGAAGCGGAATGGGAAAAGGCGGCGCGAGGAACCGACGCCCGTTACTTCCCCTGGGGTAACTCAAAGGCAAATCCGCGGCTGGCAAATTTCACAGAAACGATGTTTTTCGAATCGCTCCCCGTCACCCGTTACCCGCTAGGGGCAAGTCCGTACGGGGCGTTGAACATGGCGGGCAATGTCCGCGAGTGGGTTGCAGACTGGTTCGACAATCGCTATTATTTCGAAGCGCCGTATGAAAACCCAACTGGACCCGAAACAGGTACCGAGCGTTCCCTGCGTGGCGGAGCCTACGACGCGGTTTTGGACGACATCACGACCTTCCGCCGCTTCAAACACGAACCCGATTCCGCCGGTCTCAGCCGCGGATTCCGTTGCGCCGAAAATGCAAATTAACAATTGCCGTCTGAAAAACATCTGGTATAATTCCGCCCGCTGAAATTGGAGAGGTCGCGTAGTCTGGCTTAGCGCGCACGCTTGGAAAGCGTGTAACCCACAAAGGTTCGCGGGTTCGAATCCCGCCCTCTCCGCCAAGTAAACCGCTCCGATTTATCGGGGCGGTTTATTTTTACTTATTTTTCCCCTTTGAAAGCCTCCATCGTCGCCTGTCCCTGCTGGTTGATTCCCTCGCGGGAGATGGTCTTCCAGACCGTCATCCAAATGATTTTGATGTCCAGTCCAAACGACCAATTGTCCACATACCAGACATCCAGCTTGAAGCGGGCAGCCCAATCCAAAGCGTTCCGTCCGTTGACCTGCGCCCAGCCGGTCAAACCCGGAACAACGTCATGCCGCCGCGCCTGTTCGGGCGAATAAAGCGGGAGGTATTCCATCAACAGCGGGCGCGGACCAACGAAACTCATCTCGCCGCGCAGGATGTTGAAAAGTTCAGGGAGTTCATCCAAAGAGAGGGAACGCAGAATCCGCCCGAAGCGCGTCAGCCGTTCAGAATCGGGGAGCGGATTCCCAGCCCGGTCAGCGGCGTCCCGCATCGAGCGGAATTTGTAAATGAAGAAGGGGCGTCCCTTGCAGCCGGGTCTTTTCTGCTTGAAGAGAATCGGAGTCCCCAAAAAAATGCGCACCAAAATTGCCGTCAGGAGCAGGATGGGGGATAGAACGACCAGCGCAAGGAAAGAAAAAGATAAATCGAAGAGTCGCTTGCTGAAAGGCATGGGCATATTTTACCCGTGATTTATGGTATATTTTGACCAGGAGACACTGCCATGAATGAGCGAATCCTAATCATCGAAGACGATCAGGCAATTTTGAAATTGTTGCAGCGCGGTTTGACCTACGAAGGCTACACTGTGGACACGGCAATCGACGGGCGGATGGGTTTGATCGCTGCGCGAGACCATACTCCAGACCTCGTAGTTTTGGATTGGATGCTGCCCGGTATGGATGGCTTGGAAGTTTGTCACCGGCTGCGAAGCGGCGGTTCGATTCCCATCTTGATGCTGACGGCCAAAGACACGGTGCAAGATCGCATTCAGGGCTTGGATGCCGGCGCAGATGATTACATGGTCAAGCCGTTCAACCTCGACGAATTGCTGGCGCGTGTCCGCGCTTTGTTGCGGCGCACCCAACCGGAGCGGATTCCTGTTCTGAAATTTGCCGACCTTTCTCTCGACACAGGCTCCCGTCAGGCTTCACGCGGCTCGCGCGTGGTGGCGCTGACCGCGAAGGAATATGAACTACTCGAATTGTTCCTGCGTCACCCCAAGCAGGTGCTTACCCGCGAAGTGATCTTTGACCGCGTCTGGGGTTACGATTTCGGCGGCGAAAGCAATGTGTTGGAAGTGTACATCCGCTACTTGCGCCAGAAACTGGAAGGCGAAGGGGAAGCCCGCCTGATTCATACCGTGCGCGGCGTCGGGTATGTGCTGCGGGAAAATCCGTAAGGCAGGGATGAATGATTAAGGCTCAAGGATGAAATCTCCAATCAAGAAGCCTGTCAATCGGAAGTCTCCAATTGTAAATTGTCAATTTCGATGTCTTTGCGCCTGCGCCTGACTTTGTTGTATTCGACCTTCATCGGGGGCATCCTGCTGATTTTCGGCGCGGCGGTCTATATCCTCGTTAACTTTATCCTGCTCAACCAGGTGGATACCATGCTGGCGGCTGTCGCGCGCGACATCACTGACGTGACCAAGGTCAACTCCGTCGGTGAGTTGAGTCTGGTCAGCCTGCCGCCGCTCGATATGACCTCCAACGCGTATGTGCAGGTGTGGGGCATGAACGGGCAAATCATTGCCACTTCGCCAAGCATCGGCACGTTGATCAAACCCCTTGACCCGACCAATCTTGAAACCCCTTTTCCAGTCTATAAAGATTCCCGCCTCGATGGCGCGCATCTGCGGGTGCTGAGTGTGCCGCTGATTATCGGTGAGCGGATGTTCGGCACGTTGCAGGTCGGGGCAAGCCTCGCTGTGGTGGATGCCACGCAAGGCAACCTGCTCTCGATGATGGCAATCACGGCCGTCATCGCCGTTTTGATGGCTGGCATTGGATCATGGTTTGTTTTAGGGCGCGCGCTTTCCCCGCTCGAAGATATTGCCGAATCCATCGACCAAATCAATCGCGCCGACGACCTTTCGCGGCGCATTCCGCATCGGAATGGGAACGAAGACGAAATCGGCGAACTGGTCGTCTCGTTCAATCAAACGCTGGAACGCCTCGAATCGCTTTTCACCTCCCAACAAAGGTTTCTTGCCGACGTGAGCCACGAACTGCGCACGCCGCTGACGGTCATCAAGGGCAACGTGGATTTGATGCGCCGCATCAAGGAAGCGGACGAAGAATCACTCAGCAGCATCGACCAGGAAGCGGGCAGGCTCACCCGTCTCGTCGGCGGGCTGTTGATGCTGGCACAAGCCGAATCAGGCAAACTCGCCCTGAACATGAATCCCGTCGAACTCGACTTGTTGCTGACCGAAGTCTTCACCGAGATGACCGTGCTGGCAGGCAACAAGGTCAAGGTACATTTGAACGACATCGACGAGGTGATGGTCAACGGCGACCGCGACCGCTTGAAGCAGGTGTTGTTGAACCTGGTGGCAAATGCGATTCAATACACCCCGCAAGGTGGAGATGTCTACCTGAGCATGTCGAAGATCGGTGAGCAGGCGCGTATCATCATCCGCGACACGGGGCCAGGAATCCCCGCCGAAGATTTGCCCCACATCTTCGACCGTTTCTACCGCGCCGAAAAATCGCGCACACGCTCCACCACCAGCGGCTTTGGGCTGGGGCTGTCCATCGCGCATTGGATCGTGGAACATCACGGCGGGCAAATCAAAGTCGAATCGAAAGATGGAAAAGGAACGACATTCGTAATTTGGCTGGGGACAATCAAGTAATTCCTACAAACGCCGCAACGCCAGCACAACAGCGGCAGTCCATGCCATGACGTGGAACTCCCCCGTTTCCAAAGCCTGTTCAACCTCTGCGCGAGACAACAAAATCAAATGCTGTTCTTCAAGGTCGTCGACGATGGGCGTGGTAGCCAGCCGCGCACTGCGAGCCAAAAATAAGTTTCCCATTGCGATGCCGCGATTTGGATCGACTCGATAACTGCCCAGAGACACCCAATCGGGAGACTCGTAACCGGTTTCCTCGCGCAACTCGCGCTGCGCCGCCTCGAGTGGATCCTCACCATCTTTCAAGTAGCCCCCGACGATTGCCAGCGTGTCGCCCTCCAAGCCGTATTTCACCTGACGGAAGCAGATAAACTTACCCTCTTCTGTGATCGCCACCACGTTGATGTAATCGGGCGTGGTCACCCATTGCCAGTTGGGGATAATCTGTCCCGAAGGCAGTTCAACCGTGTGACTTTCCACCTTCAGCCACGGACTTTCATCCAACACAACTTTTCTATCGCGCGTTTTCCACTGTTGCATAAATCACCTGTCGTCTTGTTCAGATTTCAGGGAATTATACAGCCGCTATTGCAATCCCAATCGTTGACTTGCCTGACGGCATAAACTCACCCCATATCGTTCGTACCACTGATTCAACGCCGCACTGGACGAAAGTCCGCTGCGGGCATCTTCGTAGATGGGAACGCCGTACTGGACATACCGTTTGGTCTGCGCCGACCAGGTCCACTCACCGCGAGAGATGACGCCAATTCCGCCGTTGTAACCAGCCAGCGCGAGACGCGCATTGCCGCTGCCAGCGGAAAGCGACCGCGCAAGGTAGGCAAGTCCGCGTGTGGCGTTGGTATCGGGGTCGTAAGGGTTTTCGAGGGCGCGGAAGTGAAACGGCATGACCTGAAAAAGTCCCATTGCGCCGGCGCTGGATGTGGCACGCGGGTCGCCGCAGGATTCGATCTGCATGACGGTGGCAGCCAGATTTGGGTCAACTCCCGCAGCAGCTGCCCAGCTTGAGATGGAATCCGCCCAATGGCGGACTTCGACGCGGAAGATGGGAGAAATACCCGTCGCGGTCATAAGCGGCGAATCCAAACGAACGGCAGTTGATGGGTTCGTTGTCCAGGCAAAAGAGCCAAGCAAGGCGCTGACCAGGATCACAATAAGCGGGACGAATATAAAACTAAAACAGCCGCTGCCTTCTTCCTGCTGGGCTGCGGCTGTTTGATAGTCGATGTCTTCAGGGCGAGCGCGGGACATGCGTTAAATCTCCATTCTTGGTCTGTAAGGGACCGGGCTCGAAAGTGAGGGTATGAAATTGTCTTAGGGGATTGCTTCGGGCTGTCGCCCTCGCAATGACACACTAGGCGTCGTAGTGACGTTCACCGCTGCTGTTACGGGCATCGTAGACAGGGTGATAAGTCGGTTCGGGTGGGACAAAAGAAGTTTGCTGCGGAGCCGGCTTGGGCGCGGGACGGAAATTATTCGCGCCGGCGTTGACCGTATTCGTCGGGCGGGCAATCTGCGAAGCAGGGCGCAACACGGGTTGGTTCACCGGCTGGTTTACCGGACGCTGTTGCGATTGGTACGACGGCTGAGGCGCGTTGTTGTAGCGTTGAGTCTGCTGGGGCTGCTGATATTGAGTCCGATACGGTGTGTGTTGTTGCGCGGTGGTGAAAAGGCGGTCTCCCGCAAGTGAGAAGGTGCCGATAATCAGCAGGCGCACGAGCCAAACCATGGCGGCGATAAAGACCGGCACAACTTTGACAAGGGTAGCGGTACTCATCACCGAGCTGGCTTGCAGGTTGGCGTTATTGGTGATTGCGACTGAAACGCCCCACCAGGTAAGGCAGGCATTGAATCCAGCCGCAAGCAGCCACGCGCCGAAAAGATAATAAACCTCGGCGGGTTCGTCGCGCCCCTGCTCAGGGGTGAAGATACGGGCGATGCCGGCAAAGTCGATGCCGCAGAAGGCAATGGCAAGGATGGATGACCACTTGAAACCTGCGAAGGTCAGGTCGCCGAGCATGTCGTGCAGGGCAAACTGGGTGGTGCTGAAGTTGAAGATTTCGAACGACACCAGCGCGCCGACAATCATCACCCCCCAGGCTGCGCCACGGTTGAATTGACGGTTGTGGAGCAAATTTCGCCACGCATACTTCATTCCGTCCACAAGCGGATTACGGTATTGAGCCATTTCGACCTCCAGTCTAATAGGTAGGTCGAATTATAGAACACTTGTTCTATAAAAGTCAAGGGTTTTCTGTGAAATGACCAGACCTCCGAAGCAGCCTAAGATCGCCTCGGAGGTCCAAATTATGCCTCTCCCGGAGGGGTGTATTTTTCCAAATCCACTACACCGACAAAATCGAGGTTGCGATAATACTCATCGAGGTCGAGGCCATACCCAAAGACGAATTTATTGGGGATGGTGAAACCGACATAGTCAATGGGCACGTTCGCCTCGCGGCGTTCGGGCTTATCTAGCAGGGCGCAGACCTTGAGAGACTTGGGCTGGCGGGTCTTTAGCATATCCAGCACAGAGGCAATGGTGTGACCGCTATCCACAATGTCTTCGACCAGCAATACATGCTGACCATGAATATCCATTTGCAGGTCGAGGGTTACGCGGGCAAACCCGGAAGATTCACGTTTGCCCACGCCATAAGATGATACCGCCATGAAATCTATCTTGTGGGGCGCAGTGATACAGCGGCTGAGGTCTACCATGAAGGGCACGCCGCCGCGCAAAATACAGATCAACAGCAGGTCGCCGTCGGGGTAATGGGCGCTGATTTGCGCGCCAAGTTCTTTGATGCGCGCTTGCAGGGTGGGGGCGTCAATCAAAACTTCGGCAAGTACATCCTGGTAATTTTGCATGTTTGTTATTCCTTATGAACCATGTCCTTGCGAGGAGGGGGGTTTTCCGTTCGAAGCAAGCTCCTGATAATTTGAAGATTGCCACGTCGCTATTGCTCCTCGCACATCAATTAGCGCGGGACCTCGTGGTGACGGCGGCAACGCGCTTCGTAAAGTTCGGATGCGCCCACGATCACCACAGGGTCGTTGTATCGCGCGGGTTGACCGTTGACCAGTCTTTGTGTGCGCGAGGCTTCGTCGCCGCAGGTCATGCAGATGGCGTGGAGTTTCGAGACATGTTCCGCAACTGCCATGAGGACCGGCATGGAGCCGAACGGTTCCCCGCGAAAATCCGTATCCAGCCCGGCGATTAGAACACGGATTCCCCGTTCGGCCAGTTCTTGAGCCACCCGCTCCACGTCGGGGTCGAAGAATTGAGCTTCGTCGATGCCGACGACGGTTGTATCCGCTTCGAGTTTGGAGCGGATGTCGGTCGCTTTTTCGACTGGAATCGCATCGAATGTTGAACCAGCATGGGAAGCCACCTTTTCCATCGCGTAGCGGATATCGATTGCAGGCTTGAAAACCTGCACCTTCTGTCTGGCGATGGTTGCCCGCACCAGTCGGCGAATTAGTTCATCTGTCTTGCCGCTGAACATCGAACCGCAAATGACTTCTATCGAACCGTGTGTATGACGCATGTCCTCTCCCAAAAAATGAAAATATAAAAGCAGGCAGATGCTTTTTGCATCTGCCTGCCTAGTTTACCTGAGAAATTCTTATCTGACAAAAGCCTGAGACTACGCGCCTGCTTCAGATTCAGCCGACTCAGTGGCTTTGGGCGCCTTGGGCGCATCCGGTACTTCGGGGACTTCGAATCCGAGGGAGCGCAGTTTCTTCTTGGAAGCGGTCAGCGAGGATTGCCCAAAACCAGGGATTTCCAGCACTGCGGCGTTGCCTTCGCCAAGTTTCGCAAGCATCTGACCAATGTTCAAGACGCCAGCTTTCTTTAGGGCTTCGGTTGCGCGCGGCGAAAGGGCAAGGTCGTCAATCGAACGTTCGGGGGAATTGGCTGCCTCTTCCTTGGCTTTCTGCTGTTCCACGTAGGTCTGACGGGCGGAAAGTTTCTTGTAGAAGCGGTCCACCTGACCTTCGACATCGAGGAGGCGGGCTGATTCGCCGGTGAAGAACGGGTGACAGTTCGAGCAAACGTCCACGCGTAATTCCTTTTTGGTAGACATGGTGGTCCATGTCTTGCCGCAGGAGGCGCAGGTGACCTTGGCTTCAAAGACGTTGGGGTGGATTCCTGTTTTCATATTATTCCGCCTCAACCGGGACGATATTCACGCGCTTGCGCCCGTGCATCACATCGAACATGACGACTCCGTCTGCGGTTGCAAAGAGGGTGTCGTCTTTGCCAACCATCACATTAAGACCCGGCTTGATCTTGGTTCCGCGCTGGCGGACGAGGATGTTGCCGGAAAGTACAAATTGACCGGCGTAACGCTTCACACCCAGACGCTGGGCATTGCTGTCACGACCGTTGCGGGTTGAACCACCGCCTGTTTTATGTGCCATTTCTACCTCTCACTTTACTATCGGGCTAACCGATGGATTCGATCATCAGGCGCGTGTACTGGTGGCGATGCCCGCCCTTCACGCGGATGCGTTTCTTGGGGCGATACTTGAAGGAGGTCACCTTGGGCCCCTTGACGTGGTCCACCACCGAAGCGGAAACCTTCACGCTGACGGTGGGTGTGCCAACCATTACGTTATCTTCATCGGAAACGAGGAGGACGCGCTCGAAGTCAAACTTTTCGCCCACTTCACGGGCAAGGCGATCCACATCGACGGTGGAGCCTTCGACGGCACGGTACTGTTTGCCGCCGCTCTCGACGATAGCAATTTTCATTATTTTTCTCCAGTCATCACTTCGCCGCAAGCCCTGCGGAGAACTCTCACTCTACGCCGTGCTGTGGGGAAGCTGGGTTAATTTAGCGGGCCGTATTATACATGGGGGATGGCTGACCTGTCAACGATTTTAACCACGAAAAAAAACCGAATAAAAAAAAGGGGCCGTTCTCAAATTGCGCGGACACGGCCCCGTGAATCACAGCCGTATGCTACTTGGGCAGCATGGCGGAAATGCTTTGGGTGACGTTCTTCAACTGGTCGGCGTGACCGCGAATTTTGTTGACATCGCCCGTATTAAGTCCCGAACGGACATCGGTGATGGTCTTTGCGGTGGATGTTTCGTTGTCGATGATTTTCTGAGTGATGCTCTCCAGGTTCACCAGCAGCGCCATCACATTTTTGGGGACGACAGGCAGGTTCTTGAGGATGGGGAGCAGGACATCTAAAATCTGGTTGGCGATGCGGGCATATTTTACCGTCAGTGTGTGCAGGGATCCAATGGAACTGGTCAGCTCGATGGCGATTTCCTGGATCGAGTCGATCATTTCCTTGTTCTGTTCGATGATTTTGGTGATATCGGTGATCGAGTCCGTTAACTTGTCTGAAAATTTGACAAAGCTGGCGGGCTTGGCGGTAGCCGCAGTTTTGACGATGGGACGGGCGGCAGGCTTGAGTGTGGTTTTGACAGGCGCGGGCATGGAAAATTCTCCTTTGGAATCATAAAATGGATATTAATATCCAATAGACAGCATCCGTAATAAGAACAATCCGTCTGATTATCCACAGATGGCGCGGATTTTCACAGATTTTTTCTTTGAAATTTATCAATCTGTCCAATCTGTGGATTATTTCGGATAAAGTCTAATATACATCACTTCATTTTCAAAGACAACCGCATTGACAAACTTTAATATCTCGTATATGCTGAAAGAGTCGTCAATATGAAAAGGGAGCTTTCATGAATCAAAACGATTTGAATTGGGAACATGTGCGGGTCTGGTTGCTATGGCTTGCGCTTCCATTGGTGATTGGGCTGCTGGTTGCCTCTCTGGTTCCACAACCCGTTATCGGTATTATCCGCCTCGAGGATGCCATTTATAGCTACTCGGCGCAGGATATGATCAAACAGATCGAATATGCCGGCAAACATCCCGAAGTCCGCGCAGTAGTTCTAGCGCTCGACAGTCCCGGCGGAACCGTGGTGGATACAGAAGCCGTATACCTGGAACTGGCAAAACTGCGAACAAAGAAACCTGTGGTCACCGTGATCAACGGCATGGCTGCCAGCGGCGCATATTACCTGTCTGTTGGCACTGATTATATCTATGCCAAACCCTCCTCGCTGGTCGGCAATATCGGTGTCATTAGCTACCTGCCGCCGACTCCGGTCATCTTTGAGGATATTATCTCCACGGGGCCTTATAAACTTTGGGGAGCGGCGCGCGATTCGGATATGCGCCAGGCAGACGCGATCAAGGAAGCCTTCCTCGAAGCTGTGTTGCTGGGACGCGGCGAACGCCTCAAGGCGCAGACTGAAGTCGTTGTCAGCGGGCAGATCTGGATGGGCAGCGAAGCGGTGCGGCTCGGGTTTGCAGACGCGCTTGGCACTGAAAGCGACGCCCTCAAAAAAACAGCGGAACTGGCCAGAGTAGCAAACTACGAAGCGGTGGATCTGCGCGAACTGGCCGGCATCGTCAGCAATCCATTCCTGTTCTTTATCGAAAGCCCGGAGGGGGTCACCACACCCTATCCAGCCGAACCAGGCATGTACATGCTGTTCATCCCGCCACTGCCGGTGGAACAATAGGAGCGCCGCCATGAAAAAGAACATGATTTGGATCGCAATTGCCGCCCTGCTCCTCCCCGCCCTCGCACGCGGACTTTGGTTCTATCGCGGCGTTCCGGAGCGGCCCGAAATTTCCACGCCGGATTACTCATCGTTTGCCATTGCCCAGCCACCGCTTGCGACCCCGGCCGCGCCAACAGACATCAAAGCTGAAAAAATCGGCGGCGTCGTACTCTTCGACATGACTCATGCCAACCAGTACCAGCCCTCTGAGGTGCAAATTCTACAGGAGGAAATTGCACGGCGCGGCGGACAGATCGAGGCAATCTCAGACCCCAGCCTGCTGGAATTAAAATTGAAATATGCCGGCGCCTACGTTATCATCTCTCCTTCCATTGCCTTCACCGAGAATGAACTCCGCGTTATCGAGAGCTATCTCCAACGCGGTGGGAGATTGCTCGTTTTTACCGACGCCACACGCAACATCGTATATTACGACATGTTCACCGGCTCTGTCATCAACTACTCCGACGCAAGCATCGTCAATCCCATGCTTTCATCATACGGCATCACGGTCAATAACGATTACCTCTACGACGTGGTGGAGCACGAAGGCAACTTCCGCAATATTTATTTCGACGATTTCGGCAAAGACGAGTTAACCTTCGGACTTAGACGGGTGGCATTCTATGGCGCGCATTCAGTCAAGTCGGCTTCGGGGTTGACCCTGCTGCGGGGAGCGGAATCAACCCTCTCGTCGGTTGGCGACTTGCGCGACCCGTCTGCAGGCGGCGCAGCCATCAGCGAGGATGGAAACGTCCTCACGTTCGGCGATTTCACATTTCTCTCCTCGCCCTATCACAGTGTCGAGGACAATGCTGCGCTCATCGCCAACATCGCCGACTTTACGCTTGGCGGAAAACGTTCCATCACCCTGGCGCAATTTCCCTACCTGTTCACGCAGCAAGTGGTGCAAATCTACCCAACCTCTGAGGTCAAATTGACAGCCGAAACCATTGCCGCCCTCGGTGCAATCCAGCAGGCTTTGCGGTTGGTGGGAATTAACGTCGAGGTGGTGAACAAAGCCCCGCGCGGCGGCGATGCCCTCGTGCTTGGAACCTTCACCCCCAGCGATGACCTGGCAGACTTTACCGATCCATTCGACATCGAAATAGGCGAAGACGACGACATCATCGTCATCGAGAAATTCGGTGAGATTGGACGTTCGGGCAACGGCTTGTTGCTTTTCGAGCAGGGTAAAAACGGCAACATCCTCACCCTGCTTGCAGATACCCAGGAAGATCTCCTCTCTCTGGTCTCTGCAATCGGCAGCGGCTCACTAAGCAGTTGTGTTATGCAAGATAACCTCGCAGTCTGTGGCGTGGGGTACGGCGGCGATTATTCCTCGGAGGCAACGACAACGCCTGAAGGGGAGCCTGATAGCGGGGAAGGCTCGCCCACTCCCGAACCCGCGGCAACCCCGGCGGGATAATCCACCTTGAGCGTAGTTGAAGGACATCCTGCTTTGACTACGCTCAGCGCAAACTTCCTCATTGCATGACTTCATCCCTCAGCCTGGTCCAGCGCCAGATCATCGAATCCCCCCTTGACCTTCGCCTCTTCGTCGCCGGACGGGCCGGGACCGGTAAAACCACCGCCGGCGTGGAACGGATGCGTCACCTGCTGGCGCAAGGCGTCCGCGCAGATTCCGTCCTCATGCTCACGCCACAGCGGACAATGCAGGAACCGTATCTCGACCTGCTCTACAGCCCCGAACGCGGCGCGGGCGGCGAGGTGACATCCGCCACAATTGGCGGTCTGGCGCGGCGCATGTGCGACCTGTTCTGGCCCCTCGCTGCGGAAGCGGCGGGCTTCAAACATCCCGACCAGCCGCCCGTCTTTCTCACCCTCGAAACCGCGCAATATTACATGGCGTATCTCGCGCGTCCGCTCTTGGAGCAGGGCTACTTCCAATCGCTGACCATCGACCGCAACCGCCTGTATTCCCAAATCCTCGACAACTTGAACAAAGCCGCCGTCGTCGGTTTTCCGCATACAAAAATCGGCGAGATGATGGATTCCGCCTGGTTCGGCGACCCCGTCCAGCGCCGCATTTATCAGGATGCGCAGGAAGCCGCCAACATTTTCCGCGCGTATTGCCTCGAACACAACCTGCTCGATTTTTCGCTGCAACTCGAAATCTTCTCCAATATCCTTTGGAACGAAGGTCATGTACGGGAGTATCTCAAGCGCACCTACCGCCACCTGATCTACGACAACGTTGAAGAGGATGCCCCGCGCGCGCATGACATCATCGGTGAGTGGCTTGCGGAATTTGACTCGGCGCTCCTGCTCTACGACACCGACGCGGGCTATCGCTACTTCCTCGGCGGAGACTCGGTCACGGGCTACGCGTTGGCTGATGCCTGCGACGAAAGAATCGAACTCACCGAAAGCTTTGTCTCCTCCCAAAATATCATCGGGCTTTCGGACATGCTGGTTTCGGCAATCACCCATCGAGAAACGGAAAACTTCAACACGGAGAATGTGCTGGAATTTATCCTGACCCATTATTATCCCGATATGCTGGATCATGTCGTTGCCCGAATCAAATCGCTGGTCGAGGACGATGGCATCCCGCCTTCCGAAATCGTTGTGCTTGCTCCCTACCTTTCGGACGCGCTGCGCTTCGCGGTCACCCACCGGCTCGAAGTAGCGGGGATTCCCTGGCGTTCGCACCGCCCATCGCGGTCCCTGCGTGACGAACCCGCCAGCCGAACTTTGCTCACGCTCTCGGCATTGGCGCATCCACAGTGGAATATCCGCCCGACGAAATTCGACGCAGCGCACGCGCTGATGTTCGCGCTGAATACCGATCTCATCCGCGCCCAGTTATTGACAGAAATCGTGTACCGCCCGCCCTTCGACACGCTCAGGGCGTTTGACGAGATCAAACCCGAAACCCAGGAACGAATCACCTACGCCCTCGGCGAACGCTTCACCAACCTGCGGAACTGGATCGATGAGTATCGCCAGTCCGCGCCGCAACCGCTGGACTTTTTCCTGCGGCGGCTCTTCGGCGAAGTGCTATCCCAACCCGATTATGGATTCCACAGCAACATGGACGCCGTCCGCGTGGCATCCAGTTTGATCGAGTCGATCAAAAAGTTCAGGCAGGTGATGGAACCGACCATATCAGACCTGACAGGTTTTAACGGAGCGTCTTCGGACGGCAACGGTCCTGGTGAAAACCTGTCAGGTCTTGGACTAGGAAAAGAATACATCGCCATGCTCGAAGACGGAGTCATCGCCGCGCAATACCTCGAAGCATGGCGCAGTGAAAACAACGAGACCGTGCTGGTCGCGCCCGCGCACACCTTCCTGATGATGAACCATCCTGTGACCACGCAATTCTGGCTCGACCCAGGTTCCAGCGGATGGGTACAACGCCTCGCCCAACCATTGACCCATCCCTACGTGCTGTCGCGTCACTGGGAGGCGGGTCGCTTGTGGACGGATGCGGACGAAGTCAATGCCGAAACTGAATCGTTGGCGCGGCTCACGGGCGGGTTGCTCAGCCGCTGCCGGGAAAAAATTATTTTGGCGCTGGCAGACTTGGGCGAGACGGGCTACGAACAACGCGGCTCCCTGCTCAGGGCATTCCAAAAGGTTCTGCAAACTCAAGGACGCGAAGCGTGATGACCAAACGTCCGCTGGTGGTTTTGAGTGTTGCCCTGTTCGCGTTGATGCTCTTCCTGCGCTATGAACTGCTTGCCATGTCCAACGGCGACCTGCTCCTGATTCAAGAGTGGTATGGGTTTCTGGCACAGCATGGAATCAAAGGGCTGGCAAACGGTACATTCTCGAATTATCCGCCCGCCTACTTGTATTTTCTGTGGTTTACAACCCTGCTCAAATGGATCAGCCCAGCCGTTGCCATCAAGCTCATCCCAACGGCGTTTGACCTGCTTTCGGCGTGGATGATTTACAAAATCGCGCGGACGAAATTCCCTGACGACAAGCCAATTTTGTTCGCCGCCATTTTCCTCCTCCTGCCGACGGTGATGGTCAACAGCACGGGTTGGGGACAGATCGACGCCACCTACACTTCCTTTTTGCTGGTCTGCTTCTATTTGATTCTGACCAAACGTCCGTTTTGGGCGCTGGCGGCATTCGGCGCGGCGTTTTCATTCAAGGCGCAGGCGATCTTCCTCCTGCCGTTCTTAGGGATCATGCTGCTGCGGAAGCAAGTCCGCTGGTACGACTTCTTCGCCATCCCCATCGTCTATTTGATTCTGCCCCTGCCCGCCATGCTGCTCGGCAGGAGTTGGGAAAGCATCATCAATTTGTACGTCGGTCAGGTGGGACAGTTCCAGGACCTCTCGCGCAACGCCCCCAACCTGTACGTTTTCATCCCCAATGAATACTATCATCCTATGTTTGAAATTGGGCTTGGCGTGTTTGCGGTTGCCATGCTGGTTTGGGCGTGGATCAACTGGCGGGCAAAGTCACCCATCAGCCCGAAGCAGCTTGCCCTGACGGCTTTGGTCAGCGCGGCGCTGGTTCCCTTCCTTCTGCCGAAAATGCATGACCGTTATTTTTACCAGGCAGACGTCTTCTCGTTGATGACCGCCATGCTCGCGCCTGAGTTGTGGTTTGTCCCCATCCTGTTTCAGGTCAGTTCGGGAATTGCCTACTCCGCCTTCCTCCTCGGCGCGCACCGCGCCATTGTTTTCATTGGGGCGCTGGTCAATACCGCGTTGGTGATCGTGATTGTGCGGAGTCAGGTTAGAGGGTTGAGGGAGTGAACGAGTCAGCGATTCAGCGAGTCAGCGATTCAGGAACTTTCTTTGTTCGTAAAAAAATTCGTGGATGGCTTGTTTGAAATCCCATCCACGAGTGCATTTTCCAGCGGCAATTGACTTGCATCTACTCCTTGATTCTGACGAAAAACCCGCCCATGTCCTTTTCCTGAATCTCGAAGCGGTGCTTGAAATTCATCATCATCTTCGATAATTGCTTGTGGCCGTACGTCCGCGGATCGAAGCCGGGGTCGAGTTGGTAGAGCGCGTTGCCCATGGTTGCCAGCGATGCCCATCCGTCCTGTTGCACCGCCATCTCGAATGCCTGAGTCAGCAGGGGAATGGGGTCGGCTTCCTCTTTTTCCTCTTTGACCTTCTTTGTCTTGTCCAGACTCTTTGGCTTTTGCTGTGCGGGCTTCTTCTCTGTCACCAGGTTTTCGGTGTAGACGAACACGTCGCAGGCATTGACGAATGGCTTGGGTGTCTTCTTCTCGCCGATGCCCATGACGAAGATACCCGTCTCTCTGATGCGCGTAGCCAGCCTAGTGTAATCGCTGTCACTGGAAACCAGACAAAAGCCGTCCACCACGCCCGAATGCAGGATGTCCATCGCGTCGATAATCATCGCGCTGTCGGTGGCGTTCTTTCCGATGGTGTAGCGGAATTGCTGGATGGGTTGGAAGGCGTGGAAATTGAGCGTGTCCTTCCACGAGTTCATGCTGTTGGTAGTCCAGTCCCCGTAAATGCGGCGGACCGTCACCTGACCATAGCGTCCCGCCTCCACGAGCATCTTGGAAAGCAGACCCGCCTGTGCGTTATCGCCGTCGATCAAAATGGCGATCTTATCTCGGGCAAGGGGTTTGAGAGGTTCGTTCGTCATAATTCGATTATACCTTCTGACTCCCTGAATCGCTGACTCGCTGAATCGCTGACTCGCTCAACTCGCTGAATCGAATCCTTTACCAAACCTTTACATTTGCTTTATGATAACGAAATCACAGCATAAGAGAATCCGACCATGACAAAAATTCTTGTAATCGACGATGAGCCGACCATCGTAAATCTTGTTCAAGCCTACCTGAAACCCGAAGGCTACGAAGTGTTTACCGCCACAGACGGTCCTTCGGGACTTAAAGCCGCCCGCGCCTTCAAGCCCGATTTGGTGGTGTTGGACGTGATGCTGCCCGGCATGGACGGCTTGGAATTGCTCTCTCGTCTCAGGCGCGAGTCGCAGGTCTATGTCATCCTACTCACCGCCCGCACCGAAGAGACGGATAAGATCGTCGGGTTGTCGGTCGGGGCGGATGATTACGTCACCAAGCCGTTCAGTCCGCGCGAACTGGTGGCGAGAGTCAAGGCGGCGCTAAGGCGTCTGCAAACAGGATCAACTTCCAGTGTGGGAGAGGGCGTGATTGCCTCCCGTCACGTGCGGATCGACCTCGATGCGCGCCAGGTCACAGTGGACGATCAGCCCATCGAGTTGACCACCAGTGAATTCGACTTGCTGCGCGCGCTGGCGGAAAATCGCGGGCGCGTGCTTTCGCGTGAGCAATTGCTGGAACGGGTGTGGGGCGGCTCGTATTACGGCGAGATGCGCGTGGTGGATGTCCACCTGGGGCATATCCGCCAGAAACTGGGCAATCCCGATTTTATCGTCACTGTGCGCGGCGTCGGCTACCGCTTCGACGATGACTCATTATAAGTAAACCCTCGGGACGATGCATTCGGAGAATCATGAAAACCATCCGCTCTTACTTTGGCATAAAACTCTTTCTTTCCTATTTTATTGTCATCCTCGTTGGCATGTCTGTCATCGGGGTTACTGCCAACCTGACGACTCCTTCCGCCTATGCGCGTCATCTATTATTCATGGAAGAACAGATGAATGGCAGCGGCATGGGTCAGGGGATGGGAATGGGGCAGGGACAGGGCTTTGGACAGGGACAGGGACAAGGCGGCGGGATGATGGGGAATTTCTACCAGAACTTTCGAAACACATTTAATGAAGCGTTGATTATCGCGGTGATTGCAGCGTCCATTGTGGCGCTCGCAGTCAGCTATGTCTTCAGCAGGAATATCCTCGCGCCTGTGCAGGTGATGAAGAATGCCAGTCAGCGTATTGCCGAAGGACATTACGATGAACGGGTGGAGATCAGCGGCAAAGATGAATTACATCAACTGGCTGGAAGTTTCAACAAGATGGCGGAGCAGTTGGAACAAGTTGAAACCATGCGCCGGCGGCTGATCGGCGATGTGGCGCACGAACTTCGCACGCCGCTCACTGCCATAAAAGGCTCGGCTGAGGCGCTGATCGATGGCGTACTTCCCGCCTCCGCCGAAACCTATTCCCAAATCCATGCCGAGGCGGAACGCTTAAGCCGATTGGTGGATGACTTGCAGGAGTTAAGTCGCGTCGAGTCTCGCGCCGTACAATTGAACATTCACCCGACGGATTCGACAGCCCTGATCCAGACGGTGACCAAACGCCTGCGCCATCAATTTGACGAAAAGCGGGTGACACTGACCCTCAACCTGCCGCACGACCCAATTCTTGTCCTCGCCGATGAAGACCGCATCATCCAGGTGCTTACCAATTTGCTTGGCAATGCCTTGCAATACACACCGCCGGGCGGCGAAGCGACCGTCTCGATTGAACGCGGCAAAACCGAAGCGCGGATTTCCGTCGGCGATACTGGTTATGGGATAGCCGCTGAACACCTTGCTCACATCTTCGACCGCTTCTACCGGGTGGACAAATCCCGTTCACGCGCCCACGGCGGTTCTGGCATTGGGTTGACCATAGCCAATCACCTTGTCGAAGCGCATGGTGGAAAAATCTGGGCGGAAAGCGCAGGCGAAAATAAAGGCAGTGAGTTTGTATTCACACTGCCTTTGGCGCGTTGATTCCGTTGAGGGTTGCGCGGCGGGGAAGCAATCTCCTCCTTATTGTATCGGCTTGACTACGCCCACATCTGCGGGCACTCCGCCGAAGACGCTGATGTCTGTGCAGGAAGGCTTGTCCACACGCAATAGGAGCATATTGTCTGAGGAAGCATCCACCTGAATGATGGTATCCTGCTGGTAGGCCGAATCAACTGTTAACTTGAGAGTCGCTTGATTGCCGACAGGCAGGTTGGGGATGCATACTTTTTTGTCTGGATGTTCACGGTCTTCGTCGATGGCGCGGAGCAAGGCACAGGTGTTTTGCAAATCAATCGTCCCTGTGTTTTTGATCGTCACGTAGGCGTTGGTCACCTCGCCCATGCCGTGAGCAATGTCGATGCTGGTGTTGCAGCCCAGAATTTCCACAGTCACCGATTTGACCGGCGTGGAAGTCAATGACGGCGTCGAAGTTTCGCTGGAGGCAACCGGCGTATTTGTCAGCGTGGGAAGTGGAATGTCGGTGATGGTCGGGCTGACGGGGGCAATCTCTGTCACGCCGGGCGCGGGCATACTGGCCGGGGGCGGCGTGAAAATAATCGGTGTGGCAGTGACAATATTGGGGGTGTGCGAAGGGGGGACGATCCAGGTCGCCACCGGCTGGGGCGAAGTCCCGAATACATCACATGCGCTTAGAAAAAAAAGAACGGCAAACAGGGCGGGTGTCTTTTTCATGATTCGATTATACTCCCGCGGTTTTTATTCCGCCTGCCATCGAATTTTCTGCCAGTTGCGAGCCAGATATCCCCAGGTTGTCTCAGTTTAATACTTTACGGATGATGGATGTTTCGCCGCCGTTCTTGCATAACGAGAGCCCCCTTTGGGGGAGTGCCTTCGACCGGCAATTTAGACACCCCTCATCTTTTTATGTGTTAAAATGCATCATGTAAAAGGCGAGAGTCGATATGAAATTAACGTCGAACTTTCAATTTTTCAGAAGTGACAGGTTAAGAAAGTTGCTTTTATTTTTCATGCTAAACACAGGGATTTTGGTAGCTGTCGAATTGTTTTAGGGAGCCCGTCAAATGAAGGAAAATGCAAAAGCGCTTGGCCGGGTCGATTTGCGCGAAAAATTTTTAGGTTTCATTTCATATCGTGGAAATTATCGCCTGCGTATGGGGTTATTTTTGCTGGCTGCCGATGCCGTCAGTTTCCTTGTGGCTGGGTTGCTGGCAGTTGGCGTGCGCATCATGTTTGGCGAACCCTGGCGTGTCGATCTTTTCATTCAAACCCTGCCAATTTTGGTGGTTAGTCTGATCTTTTTGGGTTTGGCAGGCCTTTACCCAGCTGTAGGGATGAGTCAGGTGGAGGAATTAAGAAAACTGGTCATGACGGTCACTCTCGTTGTGCTTTCCTTGACCGCATTAAGTTTTTGGCTCCGAAACGCTGAGGAATTTTCCCGCCTAACCCTGACTTTGACCTGGTTTTTTGCCATCGTGCTCTTGCCCATTAACCGAGATATTATAAGAACTATAAGCGTGCGCATGCGCCTGTGGGGCGAACCGGTTGCCCTGATTGGTTATGGCAAGCAGAGCGAATGGGTTTTGGAATTCTTCCAAAAGAACGAAAAACTTGGGCTCAGACCAATTGTAATATTAGATGCATCGGGACGCGCTTCATACCCCCCGCCCAACGTCAGGGTTGTAAAAGTCAACGCTTTATATCCCAAGGACGGTATTAGCAGCCTGACGGATGTCAAAACAGCCCTGATAGTTCTTTCTGATGTCCCTGCCAAACTCATGACCATGATTTCGAGTAATCAAAAGGGCGGGTGGGAACGCCTGATTCTGCTTCCAAACCTCGAACAGATCAGTAGTTTCGGCGTAATGTCCTTTGACTTTGGCGGCGTATTGGGGCTTGAAGTCCGGCACAGCCTTTTTGATCCTCTCCAACAAGCCGTCAAACGCCTGTTGGATATTTTTATTGTCATTGTTGGCGGGCTGGCGGCTTCTCCAATATTGGTAACGCTTGTGGTCTTGTTGTTTTTCGATACAAAGGGGAGTGTTTTATATGGGCATTCCCGCCTCGGAAAAGGCGGCAAGAAATTCCTGGCATGGAAATTTCGGACAATGGTAAAGGATGCCGATAGAAAATTGCAGGAATATCTTGCCAGGAATCCGGAATTGCGCGAGGAATGGGAAACCACGCAGAAGTTGAGGAATGACCCGCGGGTGACGCCCATTGGAAGGATTTTGCGGCGCTATAGTTTGGACGAACTGCCCCAGTTGATCAACGTCTTGAAAGGCGAAATGAGCCTTGTTGGCCCACGCCCAATTGTGGAAGATGAAGTAAGACACTATGGCGACCTCTTCGACCCATACACCTGGGTACGCCCCGGTATAACCGGAATGTGGCAGGTTTCAGGTCGCAGTGATACTTCTTACGCACAGCGTGTATCGCTTGACGAATATTATGTCCGCAACTGGTCCATCTGGCTTGATATTCACATTCTTGTCCGGACGGCCCTGGTTGTGCTTTCCCGGAAAGGCGCCTATTAACTTTTACGGTGGTTATTGAAAAAGCATTTTAAATTCGAACCTCCTTGAGAAATTGAAATATACTTAAAGGCTATGATAATACTTGCATTCCTCTTTTGGTTTTCTGTTTTGTTTATTGTTTATACCTATTTGGGTTATCCCCTGCTGATTGCTTTGTTTGCCAGGTTGTTTGGGTCTGATGCAAAATATGAAACGTATTTTCCCTTCGTTACCCTCATGATCCCGGCTTATAACGAAGAATCTTGCATCGCGGCGAAATTGGAAAACTCCTTGCTCCTTGATTACCCGCGGGACAAACTCCAGATTATGGTTGTTGCAGATGGGTCGTCGGATAATACCCCCGGAATCGTAAAGTCATATCAGGATCGCTCCGTGGAATTATCCTATATCCCTGACCGTAACGGGAAAATGGCTGCCATTACACGAGCAATGGACCATGCGCGAGGCGAGATTGTCGTTTTTTCGGACGCAAACAACCTGTATGAGAAGAACACCTTGCGTGAATTGGTTTCCCCGTTTTCGTTGTCTAATGTCGGCGCTACGACAGGGGCAAAATTAATTATCGAAGATGGACGCGACCTCAGTTCGGCGGAAGGTTTGTACTGGAAATACGAATCTGCCATCAAAAAAAATGAGACCCGGCTGGGCTCCTGTGTAAGTTCAGCGGGAGAAATCCTGGCGGTTCGCAAACACCTTTTTGTGCCTCCAAAGGAAAAAATTATCAACGATGACCACTACATCATTCTGCGCTTGCTTCGGCAAAATCATCGCGTGGTTTATGTTCCGACAGCCCGCTCATTTGAGTATGTGTCGAAGACGGCAAAAGACGAGGTGGTACGGCGCACGAGAATGAATGCCGGACTTTACCAGACCATGTGGATGTCGAAAAAACTATTGCCCGGCAACCCTATGATTTTATGGCAAATATTTTCCCATAAATATTTCAGGGGCCTTGTTCCTTTTGCATTTCTTGCCGCCTTTGTTCTTAATGCGCTTATTCTTCTGGCCGGCCGTGAAAATCCCCCATCGTTTCTTCTATTATCCGCGCCGTATGCCTTGATTTTTTTCTCCCTGCAGTTGATTTTCTACGCTATGGCCGCCGTTGGCAATATCGCTAAATTCAAGGGTTTTTTGGGAAAGGTATTTTATTTGCCAACTTTTCTGGTAAATTCCAATCTTGCTGTACTGGCGGGGTTTTATGGCTTTGTTATGAATAAGCAGCCCCACCTCTGGAAACGGGTGGAGCGATAATCTGTTCGTTTCACATCCGCTTCCGTTGAAGAGGCGGAGTGTATCTTAGGCAAACCGATATTTAAAGTCTGAAACGAGTATTTTTAAATGACATTATCTTCTGAAAGCAATCTATCCCACGCAACTGTCCGTGGGGCAGTATGGGTTTATGCCGCATATTACAGTGGAAAACTTGTGGTATTTCTTGCCACTGCGATTCTGGCGCGTGTGCTGACTCGCGACGATTTCGGAGTGGTAGGTTATGTAATTTCTCTGCTTGGCATTCTTGATATTATCAGCGATCTGGGAATTGGCGCGGCAGTCGTCTATTACCGCGATGATAAGCACATTATTTCCACTGCCTTCTGGCTCGGGCTAGTGGTCACAATCACCATGTGTATATCGGTCTGGGTTGCGGCGCCATTGATAGGCTTGTTTTTCAATGACCCGCGCGCTGTCTGGGTGGCGCGGATATTGGCCCTCAATTTTCCCCTTAGCGCGCTTGGCTCCATTCAGCAATCCCTGTTGATTAAGCAACTCGCCTTTAATCGCATGTTCATTCCTGATTTTGTCAGGGCAATGAGCAAGGGGTTACTTTCGATTACGCTGGCGCTGATTGGCTTCGGCCCCTGGAGTCTTGTTACAGGTCACTTGTTTGGAACCTTGATGGCGGTACTGGTCATCTGGCGGATTGTCCCTTGGCGACCCACATTTGAATTCATTGCCGAAAAGGCGCGCAGCCTGCTCAGATTTGGACTTCCCCTCGTTGGCGTAAACAGCATCGGAGTCCTGGTCCTCAACGTTGACTATTTGCTGGTTGGGCGTTACCTCAGTACCGAAGCCTTGGGCGTCTATACTTTGGCTTTTCGTATTCCTGAGTTGGTTATTTTACAATTTTGCGATATTGTGGCGCAGGTCATTTTTCCTGTTTTTACGAAAATCAGAGACGATTCCAGCGCGCTTTACAAGGGATTTATCGAAACCATCCGCCATGTTGCTTTGATTACAGTGCCGCTTGGATTGGGCATGATGTGGCTGTCGGATGCATTTGTGCAGGCATTGTTTACCGACAAGTGGATAGATGCCGTCCCGCTCATGCGCATGATTTCCGTCTATGCCTTGTTACTTTCACTTGGTTTCAATGCTGGAGACGTATATAAAGCGAGTGGTAAGCCTGGTATCCTGACCCGAATTTCATTTTTCAAGGCAATAATTCTAATCCCCGCTCTTTACTGGGCGGTTACTGTTCCGCGCAGCCTGATTGCAGTCGGGTGGGTTCAGGTTAGCATCGCCATTCTTGGCACCGTCCTCAACCTTGGGTTTGCAGTCAAGATGTTAAATGCCCCCATACGAGACATGGTGAATGCTTTTCAGCCCTCATTTATAGCAGGAGCCGGTTTAAGCCTGGCAGTAGCTGGAGTTTTGTTCGTTTCCGAAACTTGGTCTCCATGGCTTACGCTCATTGTGGGTACATTAGCAGGCGGAGCGGCGTATTTGTGCGTTCTGTATATCTTTTATCGTGACCTGAGCTTGAATGCGGTTGCGGTCTTATTCGCCGCGCTCAAAAGGGAATAGAGTCCCATGTCGATTCACATGCGGGCTGGCGTGTATCAAAGGATGCGATGACGCGTATTGCGCAACTAATCGATTCACTCAATATCGGCGGCGCTGAAAAGTTGCAAGTGACTTTCATGAAGGCGTCTGTGAATCATGGCATTAAGCCAACCTTGATTACATTTGACAGACGCCCCGAACAACATTATTTTCATCAACTCGAGGAATTGGGCGTGAGGATAATTGAAATCAAGGGACGTAACCTTTTCGATCTTGAGCGTATTAAAAACCTCGTCCAGCTTCTTCATAAAGAAAAGTTCGACGTTTTGCATACCCATTTGACCTACAGCATTATCCTGGGTGGACTGGCTGGCTCGATCACCGGCACACCGGTTGTAGCCTCCATCCATAACCTCAAACCCGACTCCTGGCCATTTCTCGAATTGTTTGCCCTGCGTTTTTTAACAAGGCGGCGTATTGCCGTAGGATATACAGTGGCACAAACCCACCAAAGCGGCCTTAATCGCTATCCGATAGACATTGTTTTGAATCCTGTCGAACCCATTGCAGTTCTTTCCGAACCTGAGCGACAGAAGATTAGAACCGAGATCGCCGGAGACCCGTCACGCCTGTTGTTGACCACCGTTGGGCGCTTAATCGAAGAAAAGGGATACAGCGACCTGCTAGATGCAATTCACCAGGTTCGCCAAAAACATCCGCATATCTTGTTGGCGATTGTAGGAGCGGGAGAATTTCAAGGGACAATCCTTCAACAGATGGCGTCCCTGCAACTTGAAGATCATGTAAAACTCCTAGGACTTCGTTCTGATGTTCCCCGCCTGCTGGCGGCAAGCGACATCTATGTCAGCGCTTCACATTGGGAAGGACTGCCTGTGTCCATCCTGGAGGCAATGGCGGCAGGTCTGCCAGTGGTGGCCACCAATGTGGGTGATGTTTTGAGGGTGGTCAAACCGCAATTTGGGTTGTGCGTCCCCCCTCATCAGCCGCACCAACTTGCCGCTGCCGTATGTCAGTTTGTGGAAAACCCCGAACATTGCATTAGGTCTGGAACGGCGGCGCGTGCTTATGTGTCTGAGTCTCATACTTCCACCGTTTGGTTAAATCAACTTCTCGATATTTATACTCAGGCGCAGCATCATACTTATTGACAATAAAAATGAACAGAACTCTCAAAGAATTGGCTTTTAACAGCGCGCATGAAGCTGGACTCTTTCGCAGCCTCCATTTTTGGGATATATCCAGCGCATCCTCGGTTTACATCCTGGTCTATCATCGCGTCGATTGGGAGAACGCCCAGCCGCATCTTGATCCGGGCAATTTGTCTGCCACCCCGGAACAATTCGAGAGGCAAATGCAGTTATTGGCGCGGGAATATCACCCAGTGACCGCTGAAGACCTCCTGTCTGCGGCTCGTTGCGATAAAAAACTGCCTTCCCGGGCGGTTCTTGTTACGGTCGATGATGGGTATCGTGATTTCAAACAGCATCTCTGGCCCATTGCCAACCGGCATGGAATCCGTCCGATTCTGTTTGTGGCAACTGCCCACATAGGGACTGGCGTATTTTGGTGGGACAAACTATACGACGCTCTCGAAAGAACGACCCTGAAAGAGATAAATACCCCTGCGGGCGTCTTGCCTCTGACCAGCGCAGAAAATCGTCTTGACGCGTTTGCGCGCTTGGCTTATTACATGAAAACGGCGCCATTCGACTCTGCCATTGACATGGTCACCGAACTCTGTCGCAAATTGGTAGACGAACCGCTTGCCAGGGAGCGTATCACCCTGGATTGGGACGAACTGCGTGAACTTGCCAAAGCTGGAGTAACCATTGCTCC
>CAILWD010000252.1 GCA_903837815.1 uncultured Chloroflexota bacterium
CAACAACTGGCAGGGCGGAGATTCGCCCATCCCGTTCAAAAAGTGGAACGAGATCAGACAGGCGTGTTTGGTCAACCGCTGGGTGATCAGCGTGCCAAATTCGGACAAAAGGTTGATGAATACCGCGCTGGGCGACAGGGTTTTTGAAGCCTGGCGCGAACGACAGGAAACGCTGGGCTTTGAGTTTACGGAGAGCAAAACTTTATGAAAGAGAAACAAAACTTCACCACCGTTATTTTGTGGATTGTGTATGTGTCATTGCTTTCAGCCCTGCTCCCTCATACGGCGTGGGCTTTTGCCAATTGGGAGCCAGACGGCGGATTTACAGTGGGCGGGTTCAAAATTCCAACGCTGACGCATTATGTCCTGGCGTTTTCCTTCGAGGCGGCGATTGCCGTGCTGACGCACAAATTATCCAAGCGCATCGAGAAAACGCCGAAGTTCAGCAAAAGCAAAAAGAACGCCGACGGCACGCTTGCAAAAGTCCCTGATGATTTTGCAAAGTTCAAGTTCAGGTATTTCAACTGGTTTTTTTTCCTGTTACTCGTGGCGACTGGCGTTTCGATGCTTGCGAATCTTGCCCATGCGGTGCAGTTCGGCAGGGATTTGGTCATCTTCGCCGAGTGGGGCATTTCGCCGAAATTGTATTCGTTCGCGTTCGGCGGCATTTTACCCGTCATTAGTTTGGGGTTCGCCAATGTCCTGTCTGAGGTGGTCGAGGACGAAGAAGCGCCGAACCCTGAGTTAATTCAACTGAACGAGACCATCAAGAGTCTTCGGGAGCAGCTGCGGGAGAGCGAACGACGAGTGAAAGCCACCGAAGAAAAGGTGAAGGCTGCCGAAGAAAAAACGAAAACCGCCGAAGAGCGGTTCGGCACAGTGACCGACATGGCGAAGGCGTTGTTCGGTGAAAACAAGCAGGAGCGAATTTTGTTCGCCCGCAAACAGTGGAAAGATTTACCGAATTCGGCAATCGCTGTCATCGCTGAATCTTCCCCCGCTTATGTGAGCGAAGTTTTGAAAAGCACGCCTAATTAAGCCTAACCCCTCCCCCAGCGGGCGTAATGACCATTATTTTATGACCATGATCGAAACCGCCCGTAATGACCATGATGCAGCCGACTTCCCCGCTGGTGGGGGAGCGGAGGAACAATGCCTAAAACACGCAAACTAACCCGCCTCATCCGCCGACTGTCACCGCGAGAATATTTGACGCTGCGTCTGTTGGCGACTGGATACACCGTGAAACAGATTGCGACCGAGTACGGGGTGCGCGTCGGCACAGTCCGCGTGTACACGATGGAGGCGCGGCGCAAGATGGGCGCGGAGACGTTGTACCAGGCGGTTGCCATCCTTGCAAGAGGTTGAGAAATGAACTATACGATTTACAAAACAGCGACAGGCGAAACGAAGCGCAGGAACCACAGGCGCAAGTAGAGGCAATGCGCTGGGAGAATGAGCGCTGCGGCGGGCAGATGTCGGTCAATGAGCAAATCCGCGACGCAGTTCGCGGGATGTTGTGCGGCTCTTTCCTTTTGGAAAACCGACAGGTCTTTCACGCTTTAGAAATTCTTTTAACACATCTTCACGGATGATTTGTCCCAAGCGCGGAAGTTGAATAAACTCAATCAAGCCGTGCTGTGTCCACTTTTGCACAGTGATTTTGCTAACCCCTGCAAATTCAGCCGCTTCAAGCAAAGTAAAGTAATTTCCTTCAGGAATGTGTGTCATTGTTTGTCCTCGTGGTCAATCCATTTTTTGAAGATGAGAAATGCTTTTTGAAAATCTTTTCCGCAGCCAATTAGCCAACCGACCCAAAAGATGACGGCGGCAATATGGAACATAGTTTTATGGACAACCATATTCCAAATGATAGGCAGGAATAGTAAGCCGATAAAGGCGGGCATGAGGACAATCACCAGTCGGCGAGCATCTGTTGTTTTATCGCTCATGATGTGAGACCAATCCTCTGCAATTTGTGGATTAAGTTGCCAGTATCGAGCAGGAAGATAGTGCAATGCTTCATGCGCTAAATTAGGTAGTAATAGAAAACGGTAAATGATTTTGAAAATATTTTTTATCATGCTACAATACGAACCATCACGGCGGGTTACTCCCCACCGTTCGCGCGGCGGGGAGTAACTTTTACGGTCTTACTTGACGAACCATGTAGCGATTTCGATGATGACCGCTATGACTGTCAAGATTGTCATGGCTATCATAAACACTACGGTGAAATCTGGCTCTTGACCGTTGCCGTGATTTTTATTTTTCATGTTCGCGTATCTCCTTTCGTTTAGATTTCAGCGCCGCCCTCACTGATAAGCAATATTATACACGATTGCGTAATATTGTCAAGGGTAAAAGGCAACGAGTTTTGAAAGTCAAAAACGCGCCGAACAAAGCGTTCACCTGACGCTGTAACCTGACAAAAAAGACCTGTCCCATTGCGGCGGGTCTTTTTTGTCCTTAAACGTTTTACCAATACCCAAAATTTATAAAACATTCTATGATTTGGGGCAGGAGAAACCAAAACATGTTTGAAAACCTCATCGTACAGTTCTCGACCCTTGCAGGCGTGGCGGCTCTGGTTGCCGCGCTGGTCAACGTATTCAAAATCTTTGGAATGCCCGACGGCTCTGCGCCGAAGGTATCGGCTGGGCTTTCGCTGGCTGCTTTCATTGCGCTGGTGGCATTGAAAATCTTTGCGCCGTCTGCTGATGTCGCCGCGCTCGATGGGCAAGCCGCCGACCTCGCCAAACTTGCCTTATACGCGCTCGGCTTCTTTGTTCAAATGGGCCTGCCCGCGCAGTTCCACGAATTGTTCAAGGGCGGAAGCGTGCCGCTGATTGGCAAGTCCAACTCGGCGGGGTAAAAGCAAATGGAGAATGAAGAATGCGGAATGATGAATTTTGCATTCTTCATTTGCGCCTTATGTCAGATTCAATCATAAACCTACTGGTTCAAATTCCGCTTGTCGGAATGTTCATCTGGTTTATTTTGCAGAGGGATAAACTGGACGATGCCAAGCAGCTTGTGCGCGAGGAAGGATGGCGCACATTCCTGCGCGAACAGCGCGAGCAAAACAACGCCGCCATTGCCCGCCTTGCGGAGAAAATCGAATCGATCTCGCATGAAGTATCGCGTTTGAACGGCGTGCTTTCGGCGCACGATGCCGCCAGCAAGGAACGCTCGGTCGTTGGACGCAAGTCGTAGCCATGCCATTCGTCAAGGGTCAAAGCGGCAACCCGAAGGGCAGACCCCCTAAAGGGAGGGCGCTGACCGATGCGCTGGAAGCGGCGCTGGATTCCGCTTATAACGGGGATAAGGTGGCGGTCAAGCAGGCATTGGCAGATAAATTGGCGCAGGCGGTAGTGACTGGCGCATTGGAGTTCCCAAATGGGAAACGCCCCCGCAAAATAAAACTAAGCGCAGATGAGTGGATGTCTTTTGTGCAATTCCTTTACCGTCATGTGGATGGTCCAGCGCGGGAAGTGGAGCAAGGCGCAGAAGCCGACGGCAAGCCGCTGACCCTGCCCGCCGATTTGATTTCCCCTTCGTTTTTTGAGCCGTATAGAGACATCATCAACGGCAGGCATACTGAGTATGTATTTCTTGGCGGGCGCGGCTCGACCAAGAGTAGTTTTGTCTCTCTCGTGTTGGTTGCC
>CAILWD010000253.1 GCA_903837815.1 uncultured Chloroflexota bacterium
ACGAACGAAACACAAATCGAAATCAAACTGGACTTGGACGGCATAGGCAAACACGAAATTTCAACTGGGGTTGGGTTTCTCGATCACATGCTGACTCATCTCGCGGTTCATGGGTTGTTCGATTTGACCGTCAAAGCCACGGGTGATTTACACATCGACGTTCATCACACGGTGGAGGATGTTGCGCTGGCGTTGGGTCAGGCATTTGACAAGGCGCTGGGCGACCGCAAGGGGATTGTCCGCATGGGAGATAGTTTCGTGCCGATGGATGAAACGCTGGCGCATGTGGCGGTGGATTTGTCGGGGCGACCCTATGCTGTGATTCAAGCCGAGTGGCATACGCCGTATGTCGGGAATATTCCCGTCACCTTGTTCCCGCATTTCTTTGAGTCGTTTGCCGTGACTTCGCGTTGCAATCTCCATGCGCGGATTTTGTACGGACGCGATGACCATCATCAAGCGGAGGCGTTGTTCAAGGCTTGGGCGCGAGCGCTGGATGCGGCGACTCAGTTTGACCCAAGGCGGGCAGGAAGTGTGCCGTCAACGAAGGGAAGTTTATAACTTGTTTACCTGTGTACGTGTTTACGTGTATACAAGTACACAGGTACACAAGTAAAAAAGGAGGCGCGTATGAATGAAATTATCCTCATTGACGCTGGCACGGGAAATTTGCGCTCGGTACAAAAGGCGTTGGAGAGCGTTGGCGCAACCGTCACGCGGACGGATGACCCGCAGGCGGTTTTGTCTGCTTCAAAGGTTGTATTGCCTGGCGTGGGCGCGTTTGGCGATTTTATGGCGGGCTTGCGGGCGCGGAATTTGGAAGGCGCAGTCAAAGAGGTGGCGGCGCGTGGCGTTCCTCTGCTTGGAATTTGTGTCGGGATGCAAGCCTTGTTTGAGGTCGGCGAGGAGATGGGAACCCATGCGGGGCTGGGTTTGTTGCGCGGGCGGGTGCTGCGCTTTGCGGACAATCTATCGGTGAAGATTCCGCATACGGGTTGGAATCAGCTTGAGGCGCGGCAGGGCGCTCCGCTTTTTAATCAGATAAAGGCTGGGGCGTATGTCTATTTCAATCACTCGTATTATTGTCAGCCCGAAGATGGTTCCGACATCACCGCCGAGGTGGAGTATGGTATCCGCTATGCGAGCGCGGTTCAGCGCGGAAATATCTTCGGCGCGCAGTTTCATCCTGAAAAAAGTCAGGCGGTGGGCTTGCAGATTTTGAAAAATTTTGTGGAGGCGGCATGAACATTTATCCCGCGATTGATTTGCGCGGCGGCAAGGTGGTGCGGCTGAGAGAGGGCGACCCTGCGCGGATGACTTCGTACGGCGACGACGCGGGCGAGATGGCGCGGCGTTGGCTGGGGATGGGCGCGAAGTGGCTGCACGTAGTCAATTTGGATGGCGCTTTTGGCGAAGGCGACTCGGCAAATCAAACAGCGTTGCTGGCGATTTTGAAAGCGGCGAAAGAGTTTGGTGCAAGCGTTCAATTTGGCGGCGGGATGCGCTCGCTGGATGCGGTGGCGCAGGCGTTGAGTTTAGGCGTGACCCGCGTTATTTTGGGCACGGCGGCGGTGGAGCAGCCTGACGTGGTGCGGGACGCTTTGTCCCGTTTTGGCGCGGAACACATTTCGGTGGGCATTGACGCCCGCGATGGTCTGGTGCGGACTCGCGGCTGGGTGGATAACAGCGGAATCCCCGCGTTGGATTTGGCGACGCAGATGCGCGGCTTTGGCTTGCGAACGGTCATCTTTACCGATGTCAGCCGCGACGGGTTGGGCAGTGGTTTGAACATCCCATCCACCCGCGAGTTGGCTGAACGCAGCGGCTTGGATGTCATCGCCTCGGGCGGCGTACACACGATTGACGATGTGCTCGCGGCGCGGGATGCGGGGTTGGCGGGCTGTATCATCGGGCGGGCGTTGTATGATGGGACGGTTGATTTGCGCGAAGCGTTACGTTCTTAACCACAAAGGGTCACAAAGTGTCACGAAGGAAACCTTTGTGTACCTTCGTGACACTTCGTGGTGAAAAGGAGTCTTATGTTAGCCAAGAGAATCATTCCATGTTTGGATATCAAAGACGGGCGAGTGGTGAAGGGCGTGAACTTCGTCAACTTGCGCGATGCGGGCGACCCTGTGGAGCAGGCGCGGCTGTACGATGAACAAGGCGCGGATGAGTTGGTCTTTTTGGATATTTCCGCCACGCACGAAGGACGCAAGACCACCCTTGAGTTGGTCAGTCGCGTTGCTGAGACGGTTTTCATGCCGCTGGCAGTTGGCGGCGGAATCCGCGAGGTGGACGATATGCGGAATCTGTTGCTGGCGGGCGCGGACAAGGTCAGCGTGAACTCGGCGGCGGTGCGGCGACCCGAACTGCTTTCCGAAGGCGCGATGCGTTTTGGGGCGCAGTGTATTGTGCTGGCAATCGATGCGCGGAGAACGGATTCCAGTTGGGAGGTCTATGTCAACGGC
>CAILWD010000254.1 GCA_903837815.1 uncultured Chloroflexota bacterium
ACCGCGAGATCACGCACAAGGAAGACTACCTAGCCCACCTGCTCGATAGTGGCGATTTCAAAATCCTCATCGAGCTTTCGCTTCACGCGAACCCCAAAAGCAACGAGTTTCGCGAAATCCGCAACGGCATTCTCCAGGAATTCGCGAAACCGGGAACGCAGGAAGACATGCCTTCGTTCGATCAGTTTCTTTTGGTGGACATCCAGGGGAAAGTAAAAATCGCCAGCGACCCCAAATGGCAGGGGATGACCTTCGATCCATCCTTCTTCAAGGAAAAACTGGACGGACGACATTCCATTGCTTTATATGGCCTTCCCCCTTTCTATAACAATGAATTCATCCTGGTCACAGCACAGGAATATAAAACCACCCGCGGTTCCGCATTGGGGACCATTGTAGCAATCACCGAAAAGAAGAAACTTCAAAAACTTATCGAACCCTTGAACGGGTTGTCGCCCCTGGCATCCACCTACTTCGTGCTGTCAGACCAGCAGTTCGTTTCCAGTAACGTGGAGACCGGCGAATTTTCGCTTATCGCCAACCCCGATTCAAAAGACAGTATCACCGCCATATTTTCCAGGCTGACTGCGGAGGCCCCCACTAAATCCGAGACACTGGAGGTTACTTCATCTGACGGCAGGGAGACGATTGCCCAACTGCAATGGTTTCCCGGAATGCAAGCCGGGGTTGTGTTGGAAGTAAAAGCGGCGGAAATCTATGGCGAAATCGCAGGCCTGTTGCCCTTCACAAGCCTGTTGATTCTGGGAACGCTTCTGGCGGCCGCACTGGTGACGGTGATCAGCATCAACCGCGTGGTCAAGCCGCTGCGGTCGCTGACGGAAATCACCCGCAACTTTGCCGATGGCGACTGGAGTCGTCGCGCTGAAATCTCGAGCAGCAACGAAATCGGGATCCTGGCGAGCTCCTTCAACCAGATGGCGGACGAACTGGGAAAAGCCTATCACTCGCTTGAACAAAAGGTGGATCGAAGCGAACGTCAAATCCGCACCACAGCCGAGGTCGCACAAAACCTCACCACCGTTTCCGACTTGAACGAGACCCTGGAAACAGCCGTCAGGCTTCTTGTGCAAGAATTCGGCTACTATCAAGCCAGTATTTTCCTGGTGGACCGCAGCGGGAAACATGTTGAATTCAAAACCGGTTTTGGAATCGCCACCGAGGAATTTTCCAGCAGGAAATTCAGGCTGGAGGTCAACTCCTCATCCATCATCGGCTGGGTCAGTTTGAATAACCAGCCGCGAATCGCATCCGATGTGATGGAAGACCCGATTCACTTGAAGAGCGAGATGCTCCCCGAAACCCGCTCCGAAGCCAGCATGCCGATTTCCATCGGCAGCCTGGTGCTGGGCGTGCTGGATGTGCAAAGCACAGAGACGGATGCCTTTAATTCCGACGCTGTGAGCATGTTGCAAACCCTGTCCAGCCAGATTGCCACCGCCATCCAAACTTTCGAGTTGACTGAATCGAGTCAGGTAAACTTTGAAGAGATTGCCCGTCTTTACCGCGCAAGTCGCCTGATCGCCGAGGCAGAAACCGAACAGGAGGCGCTTGACATCGGAAGCCAGATTCTTAAGGAAGCGCCTTTCCCGGTGGTTGTCTTCCATGCCCGGAATGACAAACTTGTAACCTTTGCGGCCACCAACACGGCTGGTTTCGATAATGACATCAAAGCAAACCTTGAGGAGCTGAAATCCTACCTGCGTCGCGGCGAAGTGTTTGTCACAAACGCCAGCGACAACCTGCCGGAGGGATTCAAGACTTCGATGAAGGCAATGCAAATGGAAAGCGCCGCCATCTTGCCGGTTTGGCAGGACGAGCAACTGGCCGCCGTCCTCATGATCGGCAGCCAAAAACAGGCGCTTTCAAGCGCCACAGTGCAGCCATATATCAATCTTGCCGACTTGATGTCCATCACCATGGAAAAAGCGCATGCGATCCAGCAGACAAAGAAGCACTTGCGCGAGTTCGAGGCGCTTGCCTCGATCAGCGAAGCCGTATCGATTTCAGCGGATATTAACGGCTTCTTCGGGAATTTGCTTGGAAAGATCCAGCAGGTCATTGGCGATTACAGCTTCATGGTGGCGCTCTTCGATGAGAAAAGCAATATCATCAGTATCCCGTTCAACTACGACGATGGAAAAATTTCCACGCTGGACCCATTCCCGCTGGGAGAAGGGCTGACCTCCATCCTGATCCGCACCCGCCAGCCGTTGATGATCGTGGAAAACGCAGAAAAAAGAATGGCGGAATTGGGCGCAAAAATCAGCGGTAGGGCCGGCCGCTCGTGGATGGGAGTTCCGATGCTGGTACAAGGCAATCCAATCGGGGCGTTGATCCTTCAGGACCTCGAAAATGAAAACGCATTCGATGAAGAAAGCCTGAAATTCTTTGTCACCATTGCCGGACAGGTTGCAAACGTGATGCACAACGCCCATTTGTTGAAGGAAAGTCAGCGGCGCGCCCTGCAATTGGAGACCGCCGCCGAGATCGCGCGTGACATCAGCGGCTCGCTCAACCTCGATGAATTGCTCCTCAAGGCTGTCAACTTCATCCGCGAACGGTTTGACTTCTATCACGCCGCAGTCTTCCTGCACGACCTGCAGGGTGAATACACGGTCATTCGCGAGGCAACCGGCGAAACCGGCAACCAAATGAAACGCGCAGGCTATAAAATTGGTATCGGCTCGAAGTCCATTGTTGGTTTTGTGAGCAGCCGGGGTGAGATTCTGGTCATAGACGATACATCCAAAGATGCCACCTACTATGCCAATCCTCTCTTCCCCAACACGCGATCTGAGGCGGCTTTTCCCCTGAAAGTTGGTGAACGCATTTTGGGCGAAATAGACGTCCAAAGCACAACAGCCTACGCCTTCGCCGAAGACAAACTTCGCAGCCTGCAAATCCTTGCCGACCAGATGGCGATTGCCGTTGTCAATTCGGAATTGTTCTCGGAAACACAGGAACACCTGTCGCAGCACCGTTTGCTACACCATATCACAAGTTCCGCCGCGTCTGGCACCACGCTGGAAGAGGCGTTGGAAAGCGCTGTAAAGGGATTGCAGGTGACGCTTGGCGGCGACCGTGTATCCATCCTGCTCCTGCATCGTGAGAAGAACCTACTTGAGGTCAAAGCGTCTACGGGTTATGCGGGTGGAACCGAGGTTCAAATCCCGCTGGGGAGCGGTATAACAGGCTGGGTCGCCGCTCACAAACGCCCGTTGCGAATCAAGGATGTGCGCGAAGACCCGCGTTACATCGAGGTCAGCTCGAATACGCGTTCCGAACTGGCGGTTCCGCTTGCTTATCGCAATGAACTGTTGGGTGTGTTGAACGTGGAAAGTGAATTGATCGACGCGTACAATGAAAACGATGAGGAAATGCTGGGGACTCTGGGCGGCAGTCTTGCGGCAATCATTGCGAATGCGCGGCTGCTCGAACAGATTCGGGCACAGGCCGAACGCGACCGTCTCGTCTTCGATGTGACCACCCGCATCCGCAGATCAACCGATATTCAATCGATTATGGCATCGACTGCCAACGAGTTGACGAGACTGACCGGCGCCCGCTTCGCCAAAATACAGATCAAGCCTTTGGACAACACAAAGGGAAACGCCCAATGATTGAAAGCAGCCCATCGCCAAACGGAACAGTGAGTCCGGCAGAAAAGCCATCCCTGTCATACAAAAACTGGCGTGAAAAATTTGTCATGCCGCTTTTGTATGGCATGCTTGCGCTGGGGATTTTTGTCCTCATCCCGGCATTGAGCAGCGCAGAGAACCCGCTGATCCGGGCGTTTTTTGTCACGGCTTACATCAGCACAGGCATCGTGACGGCGATACGTTTCTCGTACACGATACGTATCAGCGTATTTCTCTTCAGCGTTTACACGCTTGGCTTGGGCGAGCTTCTAAGGTATGGCATTCTGGGCGATGGAACATTTTTCTTTTTGGGGATGATCATCTTTGCCGCCCTGCTGCTTTCTCCGCGCGCCAGCATCATATCCACCGCCGTGACCATGCTTACCCTGACGCTATCTGCAGGGTTGGTTACTACCGGCATTATGCAGCCCATCGACCCGCAGGCTCCCATTGCCAGACCCGAAGACTGGTTTACCGCCACAGCAATTACCATCCTTTTTGGGGCGGTTGTCATCCTCGGTTTTCAACGCCTCGAAAACGCCCTGCTCGAAACCGAAAAGCAAATCGCCGATAACCTGAACACGATCAGGGATGAGC
>CAILWD010000255.1 GCA_903837815.1 uncultured Chloroflexota bacterium
AGTCTCCTGACTTTGGAACGTAAAATCGGGGCGCGGAGCGTTTGCACTCCGCCCAATATTGGAACGTTTACCACATGATCGATGAGGAAAACCATGGGCGACGATAAAACAACTCTCGGCGGGATTCACATCTCGCCAAATGCGGTGGCGACGATTGCGTACCATGCCACCCTCGAATCCTACGGCGTGGTGGGGCTTGCGCCAAAAAACCTGACGGACGGGATTGTATCCAAGATCACGAACGAACCTTTGCGGGGCGTATCCGTCCGTTATTCGGGTGAGGATATCGATATCGATATTCACATCATTATCGAATACGGCACGCGCATCACTTCGGTGGCGCAGAGCGTGGCGAACACGGTCCAGTTCCATGTGGAAAAGGCGCTGGGGCTGCGCGTCAATTCAGTCAACGTGCATGTGGCGGGACTGCGCGTCAGCGATACAGATTAGGAGCAGGTGAAAATTATGGGTATGGATCTTGCTCGCGTTGAAAAATTACGAAAAGCGCAAATCGACGGTCAATCGCTCAAGCGTCTCATCGACGCAGGCTTGACTTGGCTGCGAACCAATCAGCAAATCGTAAACTCGCTGAATGTCTTCCCCGTCCCCGATGGCGATACAGGCACAAACATGGTGCTGACCCTGCAAGCCGCCTGGAACGAAATCAAGGATTCGGGAACTCATCACGTGGGCGAGATGGCGGCTCAAGTCTCGAAGGGAGCCTTGATGGGCGCGCGCGGAAATTCGGGAGTCATCACCAGCCAGATTTTGCGCGGCTTCTCACGCGGTGTGCATGAAAAAGCCACACTGGATAAGGAGACTCTCGTCAAGGCGTTTGGCGAGGCGCGGGATACGGCGTATAAGGGCGTGGTGCGACCCGTCGAGGGGACGATTCTAACCGTCATTAAGGAAGTGGCTATCGCAACAGAATCCGCTTTGGGGTCGGCAAAAGATGCGATGGAAATTCTCGAAGTGGCAGTCAAAGCCGCCGACGAGGCGGTCAAAAATACGCCTGAACTGCTTCCCGTCCTCAAGCAGGCGGGGGTGGTGGATTCGGGCGGCAAGGGGCTGTTCTTCATCCTCGAAGGGATGCTGCGCCATGTGTACGGCGAGTCGCTGGAGACACCCACGATGGCTGTCCAGCCGCTGTCTTCGATGAATTTGCAGGACGCGATGGAGGAAGTGGAGGAGGGACAGGATTACGAAGTGGTGGTGGACTTTGTGCCTTCTGGCGAGTTGAACCTTGAATCGTTTTACGGCAAATTGGAAGCGATGGGCACGTCCATTCAGGTGGGTGAAGGCGAAGGCATGTACCGGATGCACATCCACGTGCCAACCGAGAAACGCTACGAACCGATTGATTACATCATGGGCATTGGCACGGTGACGAAGGTCGCCATCGAAAACCTGCTGGCGCAAATGGATGACATCCAGAAATCGTCGCAGTTGCAGTTTGCCGCTGTCGAGCCTGGGCAGATTGCCGTGGTGGTGGTTTCGCCTGGCACGGGACTGAGTCGCATTTTCGCCAGTTTGGGAGTTGCCGCCATTGTCCCCGGCGGGCAGACGATGAATCCGTCCACGCAGGATATTTTGAACTCATTCGAAAACCTGCCGACGGACAAGGTCATTATTTTGCCGAATAACAAGAATATCATCCTTGCTGCAAATCAGGCCAAAGAAGTGACGGTCAAACAGGTGGCAGTCGTGCCGACGCGCACCGTCCCGCAGGGGTTGACCGCCATGCTCTCGCTCATCCCCGATGGTGATGTGGATGCTGTTGCCGAAAAAATGACCAAAGCAATTGCAACCGTCAAAACGGGAGAGATTACCGTCGCCACGCGCACGGTTGAGATCGACGGCGTGAACGTGAAGGATGGTCAGGTGATTGCCCTGCTCGACGGCAAACTGGTCGTCTCTGCCGAGACGGTGGAACAGGGCGTGATGGACTTGCTCGAAAAAGCGGATGCCGCCGACCATGAATTGGTCACGTTGTTTTACGGCGAAGGCATGACTCACGCCGAAGCCAACCGCATGAAGGATGTCATCGGGCAGAAATATCCCAACCTCGAAATCGAAGTGCAGGAAGGCGGTCAGCCGCATTATCAGTTTTTGATTTCAATTGAGTAGAGAGTTGTAAATAATAAGAG
>CAILWD010000256.1 GCA_903837815.1 uncultured Chloroflexota bacterium
AGCGCCGCCTCCGAAATCCCCGCCGATATGAAAGATGCGGTGGAGGAAGCCCGCTTCCAGTTGGTGGAAGCCGCGGCGGAAGGCGACGACGAATTGATGGAAAAATACCTCGAAAACGGCTCCCTGACCGACGAGGAGATGGTACGCGGACTCAAGGCTGTTGTCGCCGCTGCGAGTTTTATCCCCGTCTTCTGTGCCGCTGGCGGACACGAGATCGGCACCCTGCCTTTGCTTAATGCCATCGTTGATTTCATGCCTTCCCCGTTAAACGCGGTCAAGCGTGCGGCACAGGGCAAGGGCGGCGAAGAAGTCTTGAAGCCCGCCGACACCGAACCTTTGGCTGCCTACGTCTGGAAAACCACCGCCGACCCGTTTGTCGGTCGCATGACCTACTTCCGCGTATTCTCCGGCTCGATCCAGGCGGATGCCCACATGTGGAACCAGAACAAGGGCGCGGACGAACGCGTCTCCGGTCTGCACTTCCAGCGCGGAAAGGAAGCGATTGCGGCGAAGGTCGTCCACGCGGGTGATATTGCCTCTGTCTCCAAGTTGACCGTCACCGCGACGGGCGATACCTTCTGCGAGAAGTCCCACCCGCTCACAATCGAAAAGCCGAATTTCCCCGCCGCCCTCTATCGTGTGGCAGTCACCCCCAAGAGTCAGGCAGACGCGGCGAAGATTACGCCCACCCTCACCCGCCTGTGCGAAGAGGATATGACTTTGGGCTGGCAGAACGACCCCATTACACATGAGACGGTTTTGCAGGGTATGGGCGACCAGCACATCGATGTGGCGCTCCATCGTGCGCAGACCAAGTTCCAGGTTGGATTCACCACCCGGGAACCGAAGGTCCCGTACCGCGAAGGAATCACGCGCAAAGCCAGCGCCCAGTATCGTCACAAGAAGCAAAGCGGTGGCGCGGGTCAGTTCGGCGAAGTGCATCTCCGCATCGAACCGCTGCCCACAGCCGACTTTGAATTCACCGATGAACTGGTCGGCATGAACCTGTCGAAATCCTACCTGCCCCCAATTGAAAAGGGCATCAAAGCCACCATGGAACGCGGCGCGTTTGCGGGCTACCCGATGAGCAACGTGAAGATCATTGTCTACGATGGCAAAGAGCATGAAGTGGACTCCAAGCCCGTGGCCTTCGAAATTGCGGGACGCGAAGCGTTCAAACTCGCCGTGCAGGAAGCGGGTCCTGTTTTATTCGAGCCGATCATGACCATCCGGGTCACCGTCCCCGATGCGAACATGGGCGACGTGATGAGCGACCTCAACACCCGCCGCGGGCGCGTACAGGGAACCGATTCCGAACACGGGAACACCATCATCGTTGCCCACGTGCCGATGGCGGAACTCCTGCGCTACACCACCCAACTCCGCTCCATCACAGGCGGGCGCGGATACTTCACCATGGAATTCGACCACTACGACACGGTCCCGTCGCACATCACGGGTCCGATCATCGAAGCCCACAAGAAGGAAATGGAAGCGAAGAAGGACGAGTAAGTCCAGTAATCAGTTATCAGTAATTAGTGAATAGTAAAAGTCCCGAGGCGTTTGCTCCGGGACTTTTACTTGTTTACCTGTCTACCTGTGTACCTGTCTACCTCCCCTTACTTCGGCGAAAACAGAATATCCTCCACAGGGGTGGTCATCCGCAGCCGTCTGCCTTCGAAGAGCATCAAATCGGCGAGGGACTTTTTCTTCGTTCCATCCCAAAGGACGAGATTATCCCTTTGCTTTTTCATGTACTCTTCCAACTTGCCAAAATCCGAGTAGTTTTCATAAAATCCTACCAGGCGGCGGAAGAGTTTGGGCATAATGAGATTATCCTCTTGCAAAGTGCGAATGTCGAGCAGGGTGAAGTCGGAGGTGCGGTCGATGGACCAGATGCCGCGTTTGGTCGCCCGCGCCCGCGCAACAACCAGGCGGATTTTTTCTGCAATGAGTCTGTCTGTGGTGGTGTAAAACGTCGGGTAGACCAGCCCTTCGCGCGCAAGTTGGAAGTTGATGGAGTCGTCGATGGGCAATTCGCCTGAATCCATCACCGCGCCGTCGGTCAGCTTGGCATCCTTGGGGAAGACGTAGCTAATGGGACGCCCAAACGGGTCCGCCGAAGCCGAGGCGATGAAACCCGCCTTGCCGTCGTTTGCGGCCACCACCTGAGTCAGGCCTAAGCTATAGGTAACGGTGTCGATCCGCAGCATTTCGAGCATGGCTTCCAGCGCCGCCAGAGCAAAGGCGCGCGGCTGGTGATAGCCCTCGTAGTGAGTCTCTAGGGCGTCAATCGCCTCGACGCGCAGTTGCTTCTTTTTTGCCGCTTTATCCGCCGCGGTCTCCCAGGTGAAGAAATCCCAGTTTGCATGGTCGGTTGCCTGAAAGCGGATCGAATCTCCGTCGGGTTGAAAACCCTTGATGTGGAATGTGCCTGCGATTACTTTGTATTGTGCCATGGATGCCTCCTGTTGATACGTCCATTATAGGAGTTTTTTGTGTAAAAGCAATAACTCGAAGTAAAATATCCCCATGCCAGTCGTTCGTTTCCCCGCCCTGATGAAGTTTTACGTTGATAACCAGTCGGAATTTCCTCTGGACGCCGCCACGATTGCCGAACTGTTGGATAATCTGCTGGCGCGTTATCCCGCCCTCCAACCGCACCTCTTCGAGCCGACGGGGAAATTGCGCCGGCACTTCAATATTTTCGTCAACGGCGAGCACATCCGCGAGTTGGGCGGGATGGACACCCCGCTCAAAGACGGCGACAAGGTCATCTTCATGGTATCTGCAGCGGGGGGGTAATTTTTATCTTGACAAAGCGGGTAAGATAAATAAAATAGCGGACATCTATTTGGTAAACCTATGAAAACATCGAACTATTGCTTGTGTATACGGCGGGGCTCGTAGCAACCGCCTGAGAATAATTCCGCAGTCAACGGAACAGGACGGTTGAGCGACCCCGCTTGCGAATTTTGCATGGCGTGGCGTTTGTTCGCCGTCTTTTTGTTTCCCCGTTGACTGCTTTTGTTTAATTCATGAGAACAGGACTTTGAATATGACATCACAGACTTTACAAAAAGTGGATCACTCCGCACTGAAGACAAATCAACTGATTATCATCTCGCTGAACATTCTGGCGTTTATATTGAACCTGCCCATCCTCGCGGCGTTTGTCGCTCTGGCAATGGGCATCGGCTCCGCGCTGAAAGTGCCCGGCTTTGGGTTTGTCTACCGATCTCTGCTCAAGCCGCGCGGGTGGGTGAAGCCCGACGTGCTCGACGACAATCCCGAACCGCATCGCTTCGCCCAGTTTGTCGGATTTCTCTTCATGGCGGCTGGCTCGCTCTCCCTGTTTCTTGGGCTGAACCTGTTGGGCTGGTCGCTGATCTGGATTGTGGTTGCCCTCGCCGCGTTGAACGCCTTTGGCGGATTCTGCGTCGGCTGCGCGATGTACTACTGGCTGGCGCGGATTCGCGTCCCCGGGTTTGGCAAACAGCCCCCAGCGGGAATCTTCCCCGGCATGAAACCGCGCGCGGGAGAAAAAATATGAGTTCGGATGTCCTCTTGCGTTTCCTGCTTTCAGCCGGTATCATTGCGGCGGGCATCACCCTTTATTGGCTGTTCAATCAACGCCTGTTGACGCGCACCAACCTTTCGACTCTATTCAATCATCTGCCCAACAAACCTGTGCTGGTGTACTTCACCACACCCACTTGTGCGCCCTGCAAAACTGTTCAACGTCCAGCCATTAATCAAATTGCCCGAACCCTGGGCGGGAAATTGCACGTGCTCGAGATCGACGCCGCAGAACGTCCAGACCTGGCAAAGACCTGGGGTGTGATGAGCGTTCCGACCACTTTTCTGCTGGACTCGCGCGGCGTGGCGCGGTACGTCAACCACGGCGTGACACGCGCCGAAAAGTTGATGGAGCAGATTCAAACTTTGCAAACATAGCGGATGCGGGACATATCTCCTGCATCCACAGGAGATATGCCATGTCTGTTTTGCCCGAACTTTCCCACGAAGAAATCCTGCGCTACTCGCGTCATTTGCTGATTCCCGAAGTGGGGCTGGAAGGTCAGCGCAAACTCAAAGCTTCATCCATACTGGTCATCGGCACGGGCGGACTTGGCTCCCCCGTGTCGCTTTATCTCGCCGCGGCGGGAGTTGGTCGCATCGGGCTGGTGGATTTTGACGTGGTGGACACATCCAACCTCCAGCGGCAGGTCATCCACGGCAGGTCCACCGTCGGCAAGTTGAAGGTGGAAAGCGCCCGCGCCCGAATGCTGGATTTGAATCCCAGTATCCAAATCGACATCTACAACGAGCCATTTACGTCTGCGAATGCCATGCAAATCGCGGAGAATTACGACGTGGTGGTGGATGGCACGGACAACTTCCCAACCCGCTACCTGAGCAACGATGTTTGCGTTCTGCTTGGCAAACCGAACGTGTACGGCTCCATCTTCCGCTTCGACGGGCAGTTGAGCGTGTTCGACGCGAGGCAGGGACCTTGTTACCGCTGCCTTTTTCCCGAACCGCCGCCTGCCGGGCTTGTCCCTTCGTGTGCAGAGGGTGGAGTGCTGGGCGTTTTGCCCGGTACCATCGGAACCCTGCAAGCCACCGAAGCCTTGAAACTTTTGCTTGGCATTGGCGAACCGATGATCGGCAAACTCCTGCTTTATAACGCGCTGGACATGTCCTTCGATTTTGTGAAGTTGAAAAAGAATCCCAAGTGCCGCATCTGCGGACCGAATGCCGACATCAAGGAATTGATCGACTACGAGGAGTTTTGCGGCGTCCCCGGTCATGACCACGGCGACGAAGGGTCTGCCGGCGCAGGCTGGGACATCACCGCGACGGAACTCGCTGAGCGAAGTCGAAGCGCGAAATTAGTTTTGCTCGACGTGCGCGAACCGCACGAGTTGGAGATCTCCGCCCTGCCGAACGCGGTCAACATTCCGCTCGGTCAACTGGCGGGACGGCTCTCCGAACTCGACAGCGCCGAAGAAATGGTCGTCCTCTGCAAAGGCGGAACCCGATCCGCCCGCGCATTGGAGTTGCTGGTCAGCGCGGGATTCAAGAAGGTCAAAAATTTGAAAGGTGGAATCAATGCCTGGGCGAGGGAAGTGGACAAGAGTTTGCCGGTCTATTGATATTACAAGGCAACCCTCCCCGCGAGGGCTGTCTCTTTTTAGCGGCTGTGTTATTTTTCTGCGCAGAGGGCAACGCCATGAGACACAAAACAAAACACCCTTCTGGAAGCCTCCCTTCGATCTTTGGCTGGTTGACTCCGCCCGGCCCTGGCATGGGATTATTGGTCTTTCTCAG
>CAILWD010000257.1 GCA_903837815.1 uncultured Chloroflexota bacterium
ATGGGCGGTTCGCTTGGCTTGCTGCTGGCGGTACAGATGCTCGGCGTGCTTTTCGGAACCTATGACCTCGTTGAGTTGTATGCCCGCTGGAATTCACTGGACTCTGGCGCGCTCCTTGGGATGCCCGTTGCGACGGTCAAGACGATTGCCTTCTGGGCATTCACGATTGCCTTTGCCGTCAAAGTTCCCCTCTGGCCCTTCCACACCTGGCTGCCCGACGCCCATACCGAAGCGCCCACCGCTGGCTCGATGATTCTGGCTGGCGTCCTGCTCAAACTCGGCGCGTACGGTTTCATCCGCCTCGTGCTGCCGCTCTACCCGTATGAAGCCAAAATCTTCGCGGGCGCGCTGGCTTTCCTGGCGGTGGCGGCGATTATCTTCGGCGCGTTTGGCTCTCTCGGTCAGACCGACTTCAAACGCCTCGTCGCGTACTCCTCCGTTAACCACATGGGATTTGTCGTCCTCGGCATTGCCGCGGCTGCTGCAGCGGCTGGCACGGCGGACGCGCACATTGCCATGAACGGCGCGGTCTTGCAGATGTTCAATCACGGCTTGTCGGCGGCAGGCATGTTCTTCCTCGTCGGCGTGATTTACGAGCGCACGCACACCCGCAACCTCGAAGAGTTCGGCGGCTTGTTCCCGCTTGTCCCCGTGTACGGCGGCATTCTCATCTTCATGAGCATGGCTTCCCTCGGTCTGCCTGGACTTAACGGTTTCGTCTCCGAGTTCATGGTGGTTCGGGGCGCGTATCCCGTCCTCACGACCTACACCGCCATTTCGATGTTGGGTCTGCTTTTCACGGGCGCGTACATTCTCAAGGGAATCATGAAAGTCCTTCATGGCCCCATGAATGAACACTGGGCGCACGGCGAACACAAACTGACAGAAATCAATACCCGCGAAATTTTGGTGGCTCTGCCTTTGATGGTTCTCATCCTTGTCATCGGCGTCTGGCCCGCGTGGATTTTAGAAGTTATCAACAAAGCCGTTGTGGCTCTGTTCTAAGAGGTGGATGATGAATTTTCCCATCCTAAGCGTTATTACCTTCCTTCCCTTCCTTGCGGCGGTCGTTATGTTGCTCATCCCCGCCGACCGCAAGACGGAAGTGCGCGGCGTGGCTCTGGCTGCCGCCACCATGGATTTGCTCCTTTCGGGCTGGGTTTACCTCCAGTACCTGACGGGTCACATGACTGGATACCAGTTCATCGAGACCTACAACTGGCTGCCCGCTTTGGGCATTAGCCTCAAATTCGGTGTGGACGGCATGAGCGCCCCCCTCGTCCTGCTGACGGGCATCGTCATGTTCACGGGCGTGCTCATCTCCTGGGGCGCCTACGACGAAAAGATTCACCTCTCCGCTGGCATTCAGGACAGACCGCGCGAATTCTTCTCCTTCCTCTTCTTGCTGGCAGGCGGCGTGTTCGGCGTCTTCGTCTCGCTCGACCTGTTCATGCTGTTCTTCTTCTATGAAATCGCCGTGTTCCCGATGTACCTGCTCATCGCCATCTGGGGCTGGGTCAAGACCCGCGAATACGCGGCAATGAAACTGACCCTTTATCTGTTCATCGGCTCAGTGGTTGCCCTCGTCGGCGCCCTTGCCATGTACTGGACTCAATACCAAAACACGGGCGTCCTCTCCTTCGATATGATCCAGATGGAAAGCGCGGGCTTCTCGTCCACCTTCCAATATATCTGGTTCCTGCCCGTCTTCCTCGGCTTTGCGGTCTTGGGCGGTATCTGGCCCTTCCACAACTGGTCGCCTGACGGTCACGTTGCCGCGCCGACCGCCGTCTCCATGTTCCATGCGGGCGTGTTGATGAAACTCGGCGCGTTCGCCGCCCTGCGCGTGGGCGTCATGCTCCTGCCCGAAGGCGCGAAGGACTGGGCTTGGCTGATTATGATTTTTGCGGGTGTGGCTGTGGTCTATGGCGCGTATATCGCCTTCATTCAGCCCGACCTGAAATACATGATTGGTTTCTCCTCCGTCTCGCACATGGGACTGGTCATGCTCGGCGTTTCGACGCTTAACCATGACGGTCTGCTTGGCGCGGGCTTTCAAATGTTCTCACACGGCGTGATGACGGCTCTCTTCTTTGCCATCACCGGCATGATCTACGACCGCACACATACCCGCCAAATTCCCGAACTGGGTGGTATGGCAAAAATCACGCCCTTCGCGACCATCGGCTTCATCATCGGCGGTCTCGTTTCGATGGGTATGCCCGGTTTCTCTGGTTTTGTCGCGGAATTCCCCATCTTCATGGGTGTTTGGGGCAGTCAGTGGCTGGTGGCGGTCATCGCCAGTATCTCCATCATCATCACGGCGGCGTACATCATGCGCAATATCCGCCAGGTCTTCTTCATGCCCATGCCCGACGCGCTGAAAGAACACCACCTGACCGACATCACCGTGCTGGACAAAATTGCCATCACCACGCTCTGCCTCTTCATGATTGGGATTGGCATGTTCCCCGCCATCATGGTTCCAATGATCGAGACGGGCGTGCAAAATATCCTTCGCCTTTTGGGAGGTGCATAAATGTTTACCCCCGTCATGTTCGCTTCCATCCTCCCCGAAATTTTGATTCTCGCCCTCGCGGTGATTCTGCTTTGTGTCGAGCCGTTCTGGAAGGAAGACCAGCGCCGCAACGCGGGCTGGCTCACCGCTGGCGGCTTGTTCATCGCGATGATTGTCAGCCTGCTCTTTGGTCAACCTGGCGAACCCACTGCCGTTTTCGGCGGCATGATCCGCTTCGACTGGCTCGGCTTCTTCTTCAAGATGCTGTTCATGTTCGCCGCCGCCGCCACCGCCCTTCTCTTGATGGATCACGAAAAGGCTGGACAACGCGGCGAAGCCTACGTCATGCTTCTGGCTTCCGTCCTCGGCATGAACCTGATGGCTGTTTCGGCTGACCTCATCATGCTCTACCTGGCGATTGAAACTGCCTCCATCCCGCTCTACATCCTCGCGGGCTTCATCCTTGCCGACGACCGCTCCACCGAAGCGGGCTTCAAATACCTGCTGTTCGGCACGCTGGCTTCGACCATCATGCTCTATGGCTTTAGCCTCGTCTTTGGTTTTGCGGGAACGACCAACCTCTACCAACTGGCGGAAATGCTCGCCGCTGGCAACCTGCCGCTCGTTCTCGCCTTCGCCGGGCTTGCGCTGATTTTGGTGGGACTTGGCTTCAAGGTTTCCCTCGTACCCTTCCACTTCTGGGCGCCCGACGTGTACGAAGGCTCCCCGACCCCAGTGGCGGGCTTCCTCTCGACTGCTTCCAAAGCCGCTGGCTTCGCGGTGCTTGTCCGCCTCTTCTTCGTCGCCTTCCCTGGCTTCGCTCTCTCGTGGACTTTGGTCATTGCCGCCCTCTCCGCCATCACCATGACTGTTGGCAACCTGCTTGCGATTTCGCAGACCAATGTCAAACGCCTGCTTGCCTATTCCTCGATTGCCCATGCTGGCTACGCCATGATTGGTTTGGTGGCGTTCAATCAACTCGGCGCGACGAGCGTGGTTTTCTACCTCGCCGCGTACATCGTCACCAATCTGCTTGCCTTCGGTATCGTCATGGCGTTCAACCGCGTGACGGGACTTGAAAACATCGAAGACTACGCGGGCATGAGCCGTCGCAACCCCTGGCTGGGATTGATGATGTTGGCGGCGTTCCTCTCGCTTTCGGGAATGCCCCCCTTCGGCGGATTCGTGGCGAAGGTCTTTGTCTTTGCTGCGGGTATGCAAGCCAATTACACCTGGCTGGTCGTGGTCGGTATCCTCAACTCCATCGTCGGCGTGTACTACTATTTGAACGCGCTGAAATACGTCTATCTCTACCGAATGCCAAATCAGGATGAGGACAAACATCCAATCCCGCTGACCCGCCCCGCTGTGATTGCGCTGGCAGTTCTGGCAATCGGCGTGATTCTGGTCGGCACCGTGTTCGCCCCCTGGTTCAGCTGGTCAGACGCCGCCGCGCTGAATTTGTTCTAAACTTGACCGTGGACGGTGGACAATGGACGGTGGTTTTTCCACGGTCTGTCGTCCATCGTCCATTGTCTTTCCGTTTGACATCCCTTTCACCTGTCAGTTATAATCGCGCCGCATGACACAGTCGGACAAAAATTCTCGGAATGGTATGATAAGCAACCTGCTGATCGTCGTGATTGGGCAGGTTGGTTGTTTGACGCTCCTGGTCATCATGGCGTCTGTGTTCGGCGGGTTGTGGCTCGACAAAATTTTTGGAACGAAGCCAGTCATCACGCTGGTATTGTTGTTTGCTGGAATCCCTCTCTCGGTGCTCCTCATGCTCTACGCCTCGCGGAAATCGCTGGCACGCTGGAAGGAAAAATACGAAGCCGAAGAGAAAGATATTTTGATTTAGGATAGGAGGCGGACTTTGGAACACGAAAAACGAAGGCCCTGGCGGCGCTGGATTGTCCTGG
>CAILWD010000258.1 GCA_903837815.1 uncultured Chloroflexota bacterium
AGACGCAAGATATTGCGTCTCCACAAGATATTGCGTCTCCACAAGATATTGCGTCTCCACAAGATATTGCGTCTCCACAAAATATTGCCCCGCCCGTACAGTACAGACGCATGATTATGCGTCTCTACAAATTGCGTCTCTATGGAGGTTATATGACCATCGACCGACCCGAACGCGAAACACAAAATCGAGTTACTGCCCTTTTCGAGAATGAATTGGGATACCGTTACCTCGGCAACCGTACCGACTTCGCCAACAGCAACATCTGGGAGGAACACCTCGCCGCCCACCTCGCCCAAAGCGGATACAGCGAAACGCACATTTCCCGCGCCGTCGAGCTTCTCAAACGCGCCGCCAATGGGAGCGGGAACTTGTACGAGCGCAATCAGGCGGTTTACAAACTCCTGCGCTATGGCGCGCCCGTCAAAACCGAAGCGGGGAAAGTCACCGAAACCGTTCACCTCGTCAACTGGGAACAGCCGCACAAAAACGACTTCGCCATCGCCGAAGAAGTCACCCTGCGCGGCAACTTCGAGCGCCGCCCCGACATCGTGATTTATCTCAACGGCATTGCCATCGGCGTACTCGAACTCAAACGCAGCAGCGTCAGCGTCGGCGACGGCATCCGCCAGAACATCTCCAATCAACAGCCCGAATTCAACGAATGGTTCTTCACCACCGTTCAACTCGTCATGGCAGGCAACAACTCCGAAGGACTAAAATACGGCACGGTTGGCACGCAGGAAAAATACTTCCTCAACTGGAAGGAAGACGAAGCCGACAACAGCGGCTACAAACTCGACAAGTACCTGCGGAAACTATGCCACAAACCCCGCCTCCTCGAACTGATTCACAACTTTGTCCTCTTCGACGGTGGAATCAAAAAACTTCCGCGCCCGCATCAGTATTTTGGCATCAAAGCCGCGCAGGAATTTGTTCAACGCAAAGAAGGCGGCATCATCTGGCACACGCAAGGCAGCGGCAAAAGCATCGTCATGGTTCTGCTTGCCAAATGGATTTTGGAGAACAACCCCAACGCCCGTATCGTCATCGTCACCGACCGCGACGAATTGGACAAACAAATCGAGCGCGTCTTCATCGCGGCAGGCGAAACCGTCAAACGCACACAAAACGGAAATCAACTGATAAGTTTGCTTGGCAAAGCCGCCCCGCGCCTCATCTGCTCCCTCGTCCACAAATTTGGTCAACGCAACGTGGAAGACTTCGACGGCTTTATCAAGGAACTCGAAAGCCAGCCCAGCAAAACAGTAGGCGAAGTCTTCGTCTTCGTGGATGAATGTCACCGCACACAAAGCGGCAAACTGCACCGCGCCATGAAAGCCATCATGCCGAATGCGGTCTTCATCGGTTTCACAGGCACGCCGTTGTTGAAGAAAGACAAACAAACCAGCCTCGAAATCTTCGGCAAATACATCCACACCTACAAATTCAGCGAAGGCGTGGAAGATGGCGTGGTGCTGGATTTGGTGTACGAAGCCCGCGACATCGACCAGCGGCTCTCGTCACAGCAAGCCGTAGACGAGTGGTTTGAAATCGTCTCGAAAAACCTCAACGACTGGCAAAAAGCCGAACTCAAAAACCGTTGGGGAACCATGCAAAATGTCCTCAGTTCCGAAGGCAGAATGCGGCGCGTGATTCAAGACATCATCCTCGACTTCCGCCGCAAGCGCCGCCTCAACGATGGCACAGGCAACGCCCTGCTGGTGGCGTCCAGCATCTACGAAGCCTGCAAATACTTTTCTCTTTTTCAGGGAACCGAATTCAAGGGCAAGTGCGGCGTGGTCACATCGTACAACCCGATGGCGGGCGATGTCACCCTCGAAGAAACGGGCGCAAACACCGAAACCGACAAGCAATTCATCTTCAACACCTATGTCGATTTGTTGAAGGATGTCACAGCCAGAGCAGGCAAGACCAAAACCGAAACTTACGAAGATTGGGCGAAGAAACTCTTCGTCGAAGAACCCGCCAACATGAAACTGCTCGTCGTGGTGGATAAACTGCTCACAGGCTTCGACGCCCCGCCCTGCACCTACCTCTATATCGACAAGTCCATGCAAGACCACGGACTCTTCCAGGCAATCTGCCGCGTCAACCGCCTCGACGGCGAAACCAAAGACTTCGGCTACATCGTGGATTACAAAAAACTGCTTCCCAACGTGGAAAGCGCCATTCAAGTCTACACCTCCGAGTTGGATGATAGCGCGGGCGGCGCATCTCCCGAAGTGACCATGCAAGACCGCCTCAAAAAAGGGAAGGAACGCCTCGACGCCGCAATCGAAGCGCTTGCCCTGTTGTGTGAGCCTGTCACCCCGCCCAATGGCGATCTCGAACACATCCATTATTTCTGCGGCAATACCGAACTTCCTGAAAGCCTCAAGGAACACGAACCGCAGCGCATCGCCTTCTACAAGGCAGTGGTTGCCCTCATCCGCGCCTATGCCAACATCGCAGACGAACTCGAAGCCGCTGGCTACTCGCCGGAGGATATTGCCCTCATCAAGAAAACGCTGGACGAATATCTGCGCCTGCGCGACATCATCCGCCTTGCGGCGCGCGAAACCCTCGACCTGAAAGGCTACGAAGCCGATATGCGCCACCTCATCAACACCTACATCGAAGCCGATGTGCCGCGCAAGATTTCCCCCTTCGACAATATTGGACTTCTGGAACTGATCGCCAAGACGGGCATTCTCGACGCAGTGAATGGACTCAGCGGGTTAATGAAAGGCAACCGCGAAGCCATCGCTGAAACCATCGAGAACAACGTCCGCAGCAAGATTATCAAAGAACAACTGACCGACCCCGCCTACTACGAAAAGATGTCTGCCCTGCTGGATGAAATCATCGCCGCTCGCAAAGCCAAAGCCATCGAATACGAAGAATACCTGCGGCGCATTGGAGAAGTCGCCAACCAGGTCAACAACGGGCGGGCAGATGAAACCCCAATCCGCCTGAATACGCCGGGCAAAATTGCCCTGTGGAACAACCTCGGTCAAAACGAAGAACTGGCGCTGAAGATTGATAACGCTGTGAAATCCGTTCGCCCAGATAGTTGGCGAGGGAATCAAACAAAGGAAAATCAAATCAAACGAGAAGCGCTGATGCCCTTGTTGGACAACAATATCGAAGAAGTCCAGCGCATCTTCAAGATCATCCACCAGCAAACTGGCGACTATTAATGACCGAGCAAATCCAGATTGGCGATATTTCTGTGGACGTGATTTTCAAAGACATCAAGAACGTCCATCTCAGCGTCCACCCGCCCACGGGCAGGGTACGCATCTCCGCGCCGCGCCGCATGAAGCTGGACATCATCCGCGTCTATGCCATCTCGAAAATAGACTGGATCAAAAAGCATCAGGCGAAAATTCAGGCGCAGGAACGCGAGACTCCGCGCGAATACCTGGAACGCGAAAGCCATTACGTCTGGGGAAAGCGCTACCTGCTCAAAGTGGATGAAGCGAATCGAATCCCCTCGGTGGAATTGCGTCACACCCAAATGGTGCTCACCGTCCGCCCTGGGAGTGGAGTGGAAAAACGAGAAGCCATTGTCTCCGCCTGGCATCGGGACGAAGTACGCAAAGCCGCCGCGCCCCTCATCGAAAAATGGGAAGCGGCGATGGGCGTCTCGACAAACCAGTTGCACATCCAGCGCATGAAAACCCGCTGGGGCAGTTGCAACCCGCGCGCGCGAAGCATCCGCCTCAACAGTGAACTTGCCAAAAAGCCGCGCGAATGCCTGGAGTACGTTGTCGTCCACGAACTGGCGCATCTACTTGAACCCAGTCACAACGCCCGCTTCATCGCCCTCATGGATAAATTCATGCCGAATTGGAAACAACACCGCGCAGAACTGAACCGCATTCCGCTCTCTCATGTGGAGTGGGAATATTGATGACCCCGAAGTGGGATGTCAGGGCGTTCAACGTCTTTCACACAACCTAACCTTTGGGCTGTTGCTGGGTGATGCAATGGATGTTTCCGCCGCCGAGCAGAATCTCGCGCGCAGGCACGCTGACGACCTTGCGGTCTGGCAGCAACTGCTGGAGCCTTTCCAGCGCCTCGGCATCGTGTGGGTCGCCAAAAGAAGGAATCACCGCGCCGCCGTTGCACAGGTAAAAGTTGATGTACGAAGCCGCCATGCGGTCGCCCGCCTGACGTGGAAGTGTGCCGTCCACCGCGTCCACGCCCTCGGCTTCTTCAGGCTGAATCAAAATCGGGTTCGGCTGGCGTATCTTGTGGATTTCAAGCCGGCGCCCCTTTGCGTCGGTCTGGGACATCAGGTAGTCGTATGCCTCTTCCGAGCGATCATATTGCGGGTCAGATTTGTCATCCGTCCAGTTGAGCGCAACAACACCCGGTCGCAGGTAGCAGAGGATGTTATCCACATGACCGGTGGTCTCATCATGGAAGACGCCACGCGGAACCCAGAGAACCTTTTCCACGTTGAGATATTCTTTCAGAAAAGATTCAATTCGATGCTTTGGCAGTTCAGGATTCCGCCCCAGACTGAGCAGGCATTCCTCGGTGGTAATACAAGTCCCTTCGCCGTCCACATGAATTGAACCGCCTTCGAGGACAAGCGGCGCTTTGTAGCGGTCGACCTGTTCCATTTCGAGGACTTTTTGCGCGACGGCATCGTCCAAATCCCAGGGGAAGTACAAGCCATTGTAGAGTCCGCCCCAGGCGTTGAAAACCCAGTCCACGCCGCGAACTCTGCCTTTGCCGTCTGCCACGAAGGTGGGACCGCAGTCGCGCATCCACGAGTCGTTGTTGGAGATTTCCACCACGCGGATGTGCGGCGGAAGCATCTGGCGGGCGTTGGAATATTGGTTTGCGTTGACGCCCATCGTGACTGGCTCGAATTGGGCGATGGCTGTGGCTACCGCTGCGAAAGCCTTTTGCGCGGGTTTCCCCCCCAGACGCCAGTTGTCGGGGCGCTGGGGCCAGAGCATCCAGCAACCAGCATGAGGCGCGAACTCGGCGGGCATGAAGAAGCCGTCGGCGCGGGGAGTGGAGTCAAAGGTCAGAGACATGGAATTCTCCCAAAAAGACGGGGGACGGCAGACCGAAGACCGTCCCCCGTCTATCGTCTACGGTCTATTTGCCCAACTTCGGGTCGCTCAAAAAGGCTTCAATCTGTCCCTTGTGAAAGGCTTGGAGTTCTTTCGAGGGGCGTTTGAGGCGTGGATAAAGAAAATAGACCAGCAACCCTTTTTCAGCGTGCAGGCGATTTTCAGCCTGGTCGAAGATGATCGAGCGGGGATGATCCATCACCTCGTCGGTGGCTTCCACTCCGCGTGAGGCGGGCAGGTTGTGCATGAATTTGCAGTGCGCAGGGGCTTTGTTGAACAGGTCGAGGTTCACCTGATAGGTCGGCATGAAGGCGGCGCGGCGTTCGGGGATTTGATCTTCCTGCCCGACCCACCACCAGAGATCGGTGTAGATGAAGTCCGCGTTCTTGACGGCGGCGACGGGGTCTTCGGTGATGGTCAAAGTTCCGCCGGAGACGGCGCAATTTTCCTTCGCCATCTTGACCCATTCTTCGGGAGCCTGGTATTTCTTCGGCGCGGCATGGGTGAAGTTGATGCCCAATTTGGTACACATCAACATCAAGGATGAAAGTACGTTGGTCGCGTCGCCGATGAAGGTCACGTTCAGGTCTTCGATTTTCTTGCCGGCAGGCATGTGTTCGAGCATGGCGGTCACGTCACAGACCACCTGGGTGGGGTGGTTGTAGTCGGTCAACCCGTTGAAGACGGGCACTTCGGCGTGCTTGGCGAGTTCGGTCACGGTCTCATGCTTGAGGGCGCGGCAGAAAACCGCGTCGCACATGCGCGAGAGGACTTTGGCGGTGTCGTACATGGATTCGCGCACGCCGAGATGAATCTCGCCCGGCTTGAGGTAGAGCGCGTGCCCGCCCAATTCGGTCATGGCGACTTCGAATGAAACGCGGGTGCGGGTGGATGGTTCTTCAAAAATCATCGCCAGCGAAGCGCCTTCGAGCAGTTTGGGCGTGCAGCCCTGTTTGTCGGCGGCTTTGATCATGCGGGTGAGTTCGATGATGTCGAGCAGTTCTTTTTTGGAGAAGTCTTGCGTGTCGATGAAATGACGGAGGGACATGGTTGTATCCTTTCGATTGAGTGATTTTTTGATATTCCGATTGGGAATTATATGGTTCCGAATACTTATTCAGTATACAGCATTTCCGGGTTTGAATAACAGTGATAAATGTCATAAATAAGTTGCGCTTCGACGTGTAAACGTTGAGACAAGGCCCCATAAAAAAGAGGCACCTTGCCAATGAAGGTGCCTGCCTTGTAGTTTTGCATCGGGGTTTTCTTTTTCAATGTCTTGAGTACATTTCCCCGGCGGTGACTCGAAAATCGAGGTGATTTTGTTCTGGAGCAAAGACGCAGGTTGCAAAGTCGGTGATTGAGCAGGGAGGGCTGTAGGCTTTATTAAAGTCGATGAACAGGTTGCCGTCTTCCACTTCAGCAACGAGGTAGCGACCGGTCGGGTAGGTTTCGTCCCTGCTGGAGGGATCCCAAAAGCGGATGAAAAGATTTCCGCCATCTTCCTTGTTCGCATCAAGCTGGTGGCGCTTTCCGTCAAATTCAAATGACAGATAACCTTCAACGGGAAACTCTGATTTTTCTCCCATGACCCCAGGAAAAAAAACCTTTTTGGGGTGATCATAGGCAGTATAGACTGCGGGAATGCGAAAATTTTCGTCGATGTTAAACCAGGTGCGGGCGGGGAAGGTTTTCCGCTCCTCGCGCCGGTTATCCCACACGCGGATGCCAGTCCTATTCCCGCGCTGAATGACGATAAAACGCACATCCTCCAGAGTGACAAAACTTGGGTTTTCAGAAATGTCGGGTTCGAGAATCGCATAATTATGGGGCTTGCCATTTATGTCGATAACCTGACCGGCGTTTGCCTGTAGTGTGACTGTTCTGCCGTTGTACTCCAAAACGCCAATGCTGGCAGGCAGACGGGCTGGCAGTTGAACTTTGCACTTTGCGCTTGAACCGAACTCATTTTTGCCAAGTTTTAGCCAGAATAGCCCGGCAAGGGCGAGCCAGCCATTTTCCTTCCGAATGTTTGTGTTGAGTTGGGCGCGCCAGTCTTCAATTTCTTTGCGGTATGTTTCGTTTGTCATATCTGACATTATACTTGTGCTGTCATGGTTTGCCGTGATAAAAAACAGACCCGCCAGCGGCGGGTCTGCGACATGGATAATTATTGCTTTATGCGGCAACTGCTGGAACCATGACGATGTAGGTGAAAAGCCCAACGACGAGCATGATCAGACTGAAGGCGGCGAAGAATAAACGCATATTGCTCTCTGCGCCAAGCAGGGAAGCCCACGCCGCAAATGCCAGGGCGAGCGCCATAGTCAGCATGACAAGCTGCAACTGGTCGCCGCGCTCGTCCCATTGGGAGCCAGTTTCGAAGTTTACATCGGAGCTGTCCCAATAGTCATAGGCTTCGGTGTACATCTCCTCGTAGTATTGTTCGTCCCAGACAGTTTCGGGGTTGCGCTCGATTGCTGCCTGGAGCGCTTCAGAGAAATTAAACTGGTAGTACTCCGCAATTTCGGGACGTTCCCCGTCGTTGATGTACCAGTTGTCGAAGTAGTTGTAGTCCTGCGTAATGTCCTGGTTGGCGCGCAGGTATTCGGCGTTGCCGTCGTTCAAATCCTTCATGCCTTTAATTTCGAACTCATTCTGTTTTGAGTCAGCCATGGCGCCCTGGTAACTTGCGACAGCGGTTAGGACGCTCAACAACGCGATCATCGTGCCCAGGAAGAATTCATTGCCTAGAAATCCAAAGAACTTTTTCATTTTTCTCCTTATGAGTGGATATAAAGTTTAACATTGGCGGCAATTATATAGCAGGAACTTGCAATTGCGTATTTGCATTTTTGTTATAAAATCAGAAAAAAAACCGCTCAAGGAGAGTTGTATGGGATTGAAGCCTGACCATTGGATTCGCAGGATGGCGCGTGAGCATAAAATGATCGATCCTTTTGTCGAGAATCAGGTTCGGGAGGGGGTGATTTCCTACGGAGTCTCTTCCTACGGGTATGATGTGCGTGTAGCAGATGAGTTCAAAATTTTTACCAATGTTTTTTCGGCAATCGTCGATCCCAAGAGTTTTGACACTAAATCCATGGTTGATTTTATCGGGGATGTTTGCGTGGTGCCGCCAAATTCCTTTGCCCTGGCGCGTACGGTTGAATACTTCCGTATCCCGCGTAATGTGCTGACGGTCTGCCTGGGGAAATCCACTTATGCCCGTTGCGGAATCATCGTCAACGTGACGCCCTTCGAGCCTGAGTGGGAGGGGTTTGTAACCCTCGAAATATCGAATACTACGCCCCTGCCCGCTAAAATTTACGCCAACGAGGGCTTGGCGCAGGTTCTTTTCTTCGAGGCAGACGAGGTTTGCGACGTCTCTTATGCCGACAAGAAAGGCAAGTACCAGAAGCAGCAGTCCATTGTCCTGCCGAAGTTATAAACGGAGATCAAGGAGAAGCGTAATGACAAATTCCTTTGATGCGCAAACCATCCAAACGCAATTGGCAGACATGGATAAAATGTTGATGCGGGTATTGGCTCATGTTGCGCGCATGAACGAGGGGCAGACTTCCCAAATCCTGCGTGACCTGACGCAACTGTCTGCCAACGCGGGGATGCTAAAAAGAAATATCACCGGGTATTTGAACTCCCAACAAAAACAGGTTGGGGCGCTGGTGGGTGTGGGGAGTGTGATCAACTCCTCGCTGGGAGTGGATCGGGTGCTGGAACTGGTCATGGATACACTGATCGCATTGATGAATGCCGAGCGCGGCTTTTTGATGCTGCGCGAACCAAACGGCAGCTTGAAGATGCGCATCGGGCGGGGAATTGACAATGTTGCCTTAAACCCGGAGGCGCTCTCGATCAGCAATACGGTTGTGTTGCGCGTGGCAGAGTCGGGCGAGGCAATCCTGACCACCAACGCCCAGGATGACCCCCGCTTTGGCGAACAATACAGCGTTGCCGCGTATCACTTGCTTTCCATTCTCTGCGCCCCGCTCAAGATCAAGGATGATTTGATCGGCGTCATCTATGTGGACAACCGCGCCCATACAGGGATTTTTCACAATGACGACCTGGCAATCATTTCCGCGTTTGCCAACCAGGCGGCAGTTGCCATTGACAATGCCCGTCTCTTCGATGACCTGCAAGCCAGCAACCAGGAATTGGAAATCGCCTACCAGGCAACCCTCGAAGGCTGGGTGCGCGCCCTCGACTTGCGCGACAGGGAGACAGAGGGACATACGCAAAGGGTTACGGTGTTGACGCAGCGTCTGGCGCGGTCAATGGGCGTAGGCGAGGACGATATGGTACACATCACGCGTGGCGCTCTCTTGCATGATATCGGCAAGATGGCCATCCCCGACGGAATTCTATTGAAACCCGGCGGGCTGACTTCGGAAGAACGCATGACGATTCAAAAACATCCCATCTATGCTTATGAGATGTTGAACCCCATTAAATTTCTGCGTCCAGCCCTCGACATCCCTTTTTGTCATCATGAAAAATGGGACGGGTCGGGATATCCGCGGGGATTGAGGGGAGATGCCATTCCCTTTGCGGCGCGAATCTTCTCGGTGGTTGACGTATGGGACGCGTTGATCTACGACCGCCCTTATCGAAAGGCAATCGCGCCCGTGAACGTGAAGACAATGATCACCGAACAATCAGGCGTTCACTTTGATCCGCATGTGGTGGCGTCTTTCTTTGCGCTCGATAATTTGATGGGTGATTGAATAAAAAAGCCTCGCGTCAATTCGATTTTGGATTCCGACCTCGCAATTGCCTGTCTGACCTTTTTTGGGTATTATGGGATTTTATTTTGCTTCTCAAACCATATCCCAACATGACTGCGAAGTCAATAGATTTGTTCTCGTCAAGGATGCCGACTGCAATGTTCAACCATCAATCTGCCCTCGCAATCGAAAGCGTTCGTCTGGACGACGCCGCCAACGCGATCATTTTACTGGATCAAACCCTGCTTCCCAACGAAACAAACTACCTGACCCTGATCACACAGGAACAGATTTGGGAAGCAATCTATGAACTGCGGGTGCGCGGCGCCCCGGCCATCGGTATCACGGCAGGGTTTGGATTGTACCTGGCGGCAAAAAATATTGCTGCAGATTTGAAGCGAACGGATGGGTTCGATCAATTCCATGTGTCTTTTAAGAAGGCGAAAGCCTACCTTGCCACATCACGCCCAACAGCAGTCAATTTATTTTGGGCATTGGATCGACTGGATGCCTGTGTTACGAGGAACGCGCAGAAGTCCATCGCCGAAATTGTGAAAGCGTTGCACAAAGAGGCAGTTGCCATTCGCGATGAAGATGAACAGATGTGCAAATCCATGGGAGAATATGGGTTGACATTACTTTCGCCCGGCATGGGATTGCTCACCCATTGCAACGCCGGAACGCTGGCCACTGCCCGCTACGGTACGGCCACTGCGCCGATGTACCTGGGACACGCGCGCGGATATCACTTCAATGTTTTTGCAGATGAAACCCGCCCGCTGTTGCAAGGCGGAAGGCTTACCTCATATGAATTGAACTCCGCCGGCATCGATGTCACCGTCATCTGCGACAACATGGCCTCCATTGTCATGAAGAACGGCTGGGTGCAGGCTGTGCTCGTTGGCTGTGACCGGGTTGCGGCCAATGGCGACAGCGCCAACAAGATTGGCACGTCCGGCCTGGCGATTCTGGCGAAACATTACAACATCCCTTTTTATATTTTTGCCCCTACATCGACCATCGACTTGAATTGTGTCGCTGGCAACGATATCCATATTGAATTGCGCAAGCCCGAAGAAATTACGACCAGGTGGTATACCCATCCCATGGTTCCGCCGGGCGTGAAGGCTTACAATCCGGCCTTCGATGTCACAGATCACGACCTGATCACGGCAATTGTCACAGAGAACGGGATTGCCCGGCCTCCCTATTCAGAAAGTTTGCTCAAAATGGTGAAGGGGTAAAAGGGTCAAGACGGGCGTGGGTTTAATCACTGAAGTTATGCACCCGGTCGTGATTCCCTGGGCGGAGCGACACTGGCGCTGCGCGCCAGTGTGGTGAGGGTCTCTGAGACAATCGTAGAGGTTCCTCGCTCCGCTCAGAGCAACACTACGCAACATCAGTTGATCATTTCAAAAGATTTGGGCTTGGAAAAGAATTTATTACGCTAAAATTCCCAAAGCAATTATCGAGCTGATGTATCAGGCTTAAAACTCGTTGAACATCTGGCATTTTGACTGGCAAACAATCAAATGACAGTCCAGATGGTTTTTTTCGTATAAAGGATAATTCCAGGAGGTTTTTGTGAATCAGAAGTTCGTCAAGTGGATTGTCTTGGTTTTCCTCCTCATCGCCTGTGGGTTCGTAACCACAGGCGCCGTCTGGTATTATTTTAGCGGACGGGCAGGGGTCGCCATTCAGAAGCGCCTTCCGCCATCGATCCGCATTGCGAGTCCGGCAGATGGAGCGCTCATTATTTCCGGGCAGGCCGTTGCTCTGGGCACCGAGGTTATTGCAGACGCCGGATTATCCCGTGTGGACTTTTTGGTGGATGGTCAGGCTGCCGGGCAATATGCGCCAAAAATTCCCGGCCTCACTTCAGATACTCCGTCTTTCATTTGGTATGGGGTGACTCCTGGATGGCACACGCTCAGTGTTGTGGCATTTGATGACGCAGGCCGCCCAAGCCCGGAAGTTGAAATTCAGATCGGCGTCGTGGCAGACTCGACAGGAGAAGATTCTGATGGCGGGCAGCCACCTGCTGGCGAGTCTGGTGGAGAACCCTCGTCGGGTGGGCAAGAATTCAACCCGCCGCAGGATCAAAATCAACCGCCAGGGCAAGACCCGCAAAACGCTCAAAATCCTGACCAGCCTGACGGAGGCGATTTGCCTGAACTGGCGCCCCAGCCTCAGGATGATCCCCCCGAAGTGACGGCTTTCAGAATGGCATCCAGCGTCAATGCAGAAGGTGTGGTGTCGGTCTCTGTATTTGCCGACGGGAAGGATGATCTTGGGCTGACGCGACTGGTTTTGAACTGGCAAGGAGGCGGGGCTGTGCCGGGAGAAGTCGGCGTCTTGTGCGGCGGCGTACAGGCCTGTCAGCTTCAACATTCGACTGTTTTGCCTCCGGGTGACTGGATTTTCAGCGCACAGGCATACGATACCAGCGGGCAGGCATCGCTTCCTTCTGTCCGACTAATGCAGGTGATCGAACAGGAAGGGCTTCCACCCGCAGTTGCCGATGAACAGCCGGAACAGGGCCATTTCGCAGATTGGATCGGAGAAAATTTAGGCGGGGTCGATTTCGATTTTGACCCCATTCGCCCTGGGGTCGACCTGGGTGACCTGTGGCGTCTTCTGCCGGATGCCAATCCTGGAGTTCAGACGGCGGGAGAATGTCTTACTTATTTTGTTGAACCTTTGCCGGAGGGGATTCGTCATACGTTGACGGTGGAGTGTGATCTGAACACCGAAGAAGAGGGGGAAATCCTGGAGCCCCTTGTTGGGAAATTTCTTCCAAACACTTACATTTCCGGCATCGACCTTCGAATTCTTGAATGGGCTGATGGCGGGCGGACGCGCATCCCAGCCGGGCAGACCTTTACCTGGCTGGATACGGATGTCACTTGTGGCACGCTGTACCGTTACCGTCCGCACGTGGAGAGAATCGTTGAATCGGGAGGCGGGTATGCTTATCATGGGACTGTGGCTGGCGCAGAAGCCGGGGTCACCGCGCATTCCTGCGCTTCAGGTTCGATTGGGGATATCAACCTTCGTACGGAATCCGTCCAGGGCGGAGTGAGTGTTCTGTGGGATTTGAATGGTGGTGATATCTGGCCAGCAGACCTGCCCGCAGAGGGGGTGTCCTTCAACCTGATCCGCTTTGATTTGGATACGCAGCAATCGGATCTTCTTTACCAGGAAGCCATTCCCTCCCAGGTTCTTCGTTCCGGAGGGGCATATTCGATTGTGGATGAAGGTTTGAAGTGCGGCAATCGATACCAGTATATGTTGACCGGTATCGCAGTGAATGCAGATTTTAGGCTTGTTTCGCCGGGCTGGTTGTTGCGTGCGCATACCCTGGCTCCTCAACTGCCTTGTCCTGAAGGCAGCCTCGCTGGCGTAGACCTGCAAACGCATCCAATCTGGATCAACGACAGGTTTCAAGCGGTACGTATCGCCATGCAAATTCCTCCCGCGATGGATTTCCCACAGGGGGGAGATGTTGAGCTAAGAATTCTCCGCCTGGAGCAGCGCGATCAGCAGTGTGAGGCATCGCCTTGCAATCCATTCTGGGGCGTGAAGGAATACATTCCCATTACGGATGAGATTCGAAGACAGGGGCTGGCGTACACCGTCGTCGATCACCAAGCATCCAAGCCCGCCGCCACCTATGTATACCGCCTGGGGTTGTTTGTGGACAACCAGGAGATTGAAAGCGGGCAGAATGCAGCCGTGACCATGCCAAAAGCGCCTCCGCCATCGCCAAAGATTCTTCGTGTGACCGCAACGAATACCTGCCCGCCTGGGGTTCCACGCTGTGTGGTTGTTGAATGGGATCCATACGATAACCCGGGTCCGGATCATTTTTATTATGCCCAGGCAGCCCGGATCTATGTTGAGCGTGTAGTAGGCGCCCTGGATTCCCAGCTTTTCCCGGTTGGGATGGGCGATACCCGTTTTGTAGACGCCAATCCCTACATGGCTGAACACCATATGGCTGACGGCTTCATTCGGCAGATCTGCAGTTTCTCCGTTGTGTACCGCATGGTTGC
>CAILWD010000259.1 GCA_903837815.1 uncultured Chloroflexota bacterium
ACATGAGCCGCCATCGCTACGATACAAACATCACCGAGTTGAAAGCCTACTTCAACAGCGTCATTGATTGGGTCTCTGGCGTCTTTAGCGACGTGGAAAGCGAAATGCGCGGGTTGGAGTGGGGACGGCTGTATGAAACCTATCACGGGACAGGGTACGACGCGGCGAAAGTTTCCAAAGGAGTGAAAAAACTCTACGCCGACCCGTATGTCAAAAACCGCAAGGGGATTTTCGAATACATCCTCGGCGGATCGGTGGACACCAAACTGTTGGATGTCCGCGTCTTTGATGATGCCACCAAGAAAGCGGTTTACGCCGCCCAAACCACCAAAGCCCAGGCTGGCGGCAAATCCAACTGTTCGCTCTGTGCCGTCGGGCATGACGCCAACAAAAGCAAAATCTGGAAACTGCCCGAAATGGACGCCGACCATGTAGCAGCCTGGAGCAAAGGCGGCGCGACCAACATCAAGAACTGTCAAATGTTATGCAAGACCCACAATCGCGCAAAAGGGAATCGGTAAAGGTAAGTAGAACAAGACCTGACAGGTTTCCACAGAACCCTGTTCGACTCGCGCCTTTGTCGGCGCAAGGGTTATGGTTGGCTCAGGTCACGGTGAAACCTGTCAGGTCTAAAGTATAAAGGAACTTCGCGACGGGATAAAGGAACTTTACGACGGGATAAAGGAATTTTGCGAAGTTATAAAGAAACTTCGCGACGGGATAAAGGAACTTCGTGAAGTTATAAAGGAACTTCGCGACGGGATAAAGGAACTTCGTGAAGTTATAAAGGAACTTCACGGCGGGATAAAGGAACTTCTCAAGGGTAGGTCGTTCCAGGTGGGAAACTGCCTGAAAATCATTGAAAAAGCCACAAAAAGGAGAAAAATCATGGCAAGAAATCAAAATGTCCGTCTGAAACCCGTTCAACTGCAAGCCGACCTTGACGCGCTGACCGCCTTGAATGGCTTCGCGGTGTACACCCCTGCCAACGCCGCCTACGCCAAGACGGCAGTCACCGCCAAGCAGACAGCCATGAAAGCCGCGCAAGATGCCGAAACCGCCGTTCAAATTGCGCTATCCACCGCCCGCGACGCCGCAACCGCCGCCGAGTGGGAATTCCACAACACCATGCTGGCGGTCAAGGAACAGGTCATTGCCCAATTTGGCAAAAACTCCGACCAGGTGCAGGCATTGGGCTTGAAGAAGAAGACCGAATACAAGACCCCTGCCCGCAAGGCAAAAGCCGCATAAAAATGTATTGGTCAGATAAAGGTTGAACAAAAACCTTTTACCACGGAGACACTGAGGCGCGGAGTTTTACCCTTGTTTTTCTCAGTGTCTCCGTGTCTCAGTGGTTCAAAAGGCGTTCAGCCAACCCCTGACCAGTACAAAAGCCGCATAAAAAGATCGAGAGCCTTCCACATCGGGAGGCTCTTTTTTTCTAGTCTTCATTTTCGACCACCGAAAGGAACACCTCGACCAATTTGGGGTCAAACAGATGTCCCGCCTTTTCATGCAGGTATCGGATGACCTCAGCCTGAGGCAGTTTTTTACGGTAGGGTCGGTCGCTGCACAGGGCATCCCACACATCGACAATGGAAAAGAGACGCGCCTCCAGCGGAATCTCCTCGCCCCGCAGTCCGCGTGGATAGCCGCTTCCATCCCAGCGCTCGTGGTGATGCCAGGGAATCACCAACGCCGGGCGCAAATAGGAAATGCGGGAAAGCATATCGTAGGCATACTGCGGATGCTGGCGCATTTTCGTCCATTCGAGTTCGTCGAGGGGACCCGGCTTTTGCAGAATCTCATCGGGGATCGCCATTTTGCCCATATCGTGCAACAACGCACCGCGCCGGATGTGGGTCAACTCTTCGGGCGAAAAGTCCAGCCGTTCAGCCGCCTTGAGAGTCAACTCGGTAACGCGCTGAGTGTGTCCCTCCGTCTCTCGGTCGCGCAAGTCCAGGGCGCGCACCCAGCCCTCGATGGTCTTTTCGTAGGCTTCCTGCAAATCATGGTGCGCCTCCTGCAAGGCTTTCTCGGCTCTCTTCCTTTCGGTGATATCGCGGGACGCAGTCTGAATTTCGAGGATGGCATTGGTTTCCGGAGCGAAAACGGCGCGGGTGATTGATTCCAACCATACATAGTCGCCGTCCTTGCGCCGCGCCTCATGCGTAATGGTATGGGTGATGTCGCGCCTGCCTCCACTAAATAGGCTTAGAATAGCCTCCCCATCCTCCTTGCGGAAATAATCGAAACTGCGGGTCCCAACCAGTTCCTCCGGGAGATAACCAAGAATAGTCTCACAGGCGGGCGAAACGTACAAAACCTCTCCATTCACACCCACACGCGCAATCATATCGCTGGCATTCTCAGCCAAAAGGCGAAACTGGGCTTCACTTTCACGCAACGCCTTCTGCATACGGATGTGTTCTGAGCGCGCCGCCCACTGGGCAATGGCGCGTTCGGCAAGGTGGGGCATATCCAGCATAGACTCGGGCGACTTCACCACATAGTCCAACGCGCCAGATTTGAGCGCCTCCACGGCGATGCGTTCGTTTCCATAACTGGTCATCAGGATGACGGGAATGGCAAGCGGGTCGAGATGGTCTGGCAGCAATTCCATGCTCTCGCCGTCGGGCAATCGCCAATCTGCAATGATAAGCGACGGACTGCGTTCCCGTATTTTTGCGCGCGCCTCTGTCAGCAGCCTTGCGCGCTGAATCTGAATTTGAGCGCCCCGCTCTTCGAACGCGCGTTGACTTAACTCTGCGTGGGGGTCTTCGTCTTCGATCACTAATATGTAAAAATCTTGTTCCGCCATGCTTGTTTCCCAAAAAACAACCGGTAAATGTCTGTCAGATGCCCAAAGCGTCAGGCTAGAGGTGCGGGTGCAAGTTCCAACCCAACCAGTAAAAGCCGAGGTCATTCATCAACTGGCTGAAATCGTCAAAGCCAACCGGCTTGACGAGGTAACTGTTGACATGATGGTCATAGGCGCGGATCATATCGTTATCCGCCTCGGAGGTGGTGAGAATGATTACAGGGATATGTTTTAACTCATTGCTTTCCTTGACGTTTTTCAACACTTCAAGCCCATCCACCTGCGGCAGGCGCAGGTCGAGCAGGATCATATGAGGGCGGGGGCTGGATTCAGGCTCCGCGAACTCGTTCCGCCTGAGCAGGTAATCCAGCGCAATCTGGCCGTCCACAAGGTGCTTGATTTTATTGGCAATATGGTGATCTTCCAGGGTTCTAATCACCAGTTCCGCGTGATCCATGTTATCTTCCACAAGTAGAACCAGAACAGGTTCACCTTCCATGCGATTCTCCTTTCGTTATTCTTTGGTCATTGTAAACGATTTGAGTTATTTTGAAATTATAAATTGGACTTTAATCAGACTTCGAGAAAGCCACGGCGGAAGGGTCTCACCCCGGATGGGGCAGGATGCCAACGTGATATAATTTTGACAGTAGAGCCTATAAACTCATCCCAATTTCGGAGGAATAAACATGGAAGTGAAAACTCAGGAATTCAAACACTGCGATCTGGTCAAAGTCAGTGGTCGTGTCGATAGCGCCACCGCTCTCGCATTTGCGAAAGAGCTCGAAAAGGTCAACGAAAGCGGGCGTTTCAAGATAGCCGTTGACATGAGCGAACTCGAGTACATGTCCAGCGCGGGCTTTCGCGCCCTGCTTGCCTCCCAGCGAAATTGCAAACGCTATAACCGTGGCGAAGTGGTGCTGGTTGCTGTGCCGGTTCGCATCCGCGAGGCATTGGAACTGGCGGGCTTTACCGAACTCTTCAAGACCTTCGAAGACCCTACCTCAGCCGTTGGCAGTTTCTAGGAAGGTTATGGAATGGGAAGCGAAATGCCGCCCCCTCAAATGGCTGGAGGCGGCTTTCCGTTTTGACTTATGCCGAAGATAACCTGTCCTGCCAGGTTCGAATTCCTGGATGAAATTCGCGAGTTCGTAGCCCGGATTGCCCGCGCAGGGGGGTTCAATGACAAGGAAGTGTATTCCCTGCAACTTGCCGCCGATGAAGCCGCCTCCAACATCATCGAACACGCCTACGAAAACGTTTCCGACGCCAAATTCGATGTGACTTGCGACATGAACGGCGATACGCTCGTCATCACCATGCGCGACACGGGCAAGCCCTTTAATCCGTCCAACGTAAGAATTCCCAACCTCAAAGCCGATTTGTCGGAACGCAAGATCGGGGGACTTGGCGTCTACCTGATGCGGAAACTCATGGACGACATCCATTATCTTGCCAATCCTGAAACAGGCAACCTATTGACCATGACCAAGCGGAGGGAATAAGACTCATGGGCAAGCCGTCGCGCATTGCGCCCTCCGAGGCGTCAGACTGGAGTCAGCTTGCAAGTTTGGGGGAGGAAATCCGCAAGGAAGATTCATTCAGCGCGCAGCGTGACCGCATCCTCTCGATGACGGGCGGACTGTTGGACGGCAAGGTCCAGGTCTGGTTGAATGAAAAGGTATTCCGTCTCCCCGATTGGGAGGATGGAAACGTGTTTCCGCCCCAGCCGCCGCTGGCTGGGATGAAGCTGGCGATCAGGGAAAAGAAACTCGTCACCCACAGCGGGCTGGAAAAGAGCGGTTCTCTTCGGCGGGCGCAGGACACAGCGTCACACCAGACCTTTGCCGCAATCCCCCTTGTCAGCGATCACGGGCTGACGATGGGGTCGATTCAGATCACGCGATCCAAACGTTCCTCCTTTTCACCCGAAGAATTGAGTCTTTTGCAGGGCATTGCCCAGATCGTGGAAGGCAGCCTTTCAGCCTCGCATCGCGCCGAGGTGGAGCAATTCCGACTACAGCAGATCAACCTGGTGCGCGAGGTCAGCGCCCAGATTGCCAATGTCCTCGATTTGGATGAATTGTCCAAACGCGTCACCAAACTGATTCAAATCACGTTCAATTATTATTACGTCGCCATTTTCACCCTTGAAGTCAACTCCCAGGTGTTTCGTTTTCGTTCCAGCGCAGCCGCGCCCCGCAAGGGGAGGAGGAAAGCCTCCATGCCGCTCGAAGTGGACCTCGGACTGGGGTTGGTCGGGCAAGCCGCCCTTTACGGAAAACAGATCATCTGCGACGATGTCCGCGCCGATCCCCGTTATCGATTCATCGACAGCCTGCCCGAAACACAGTCGGAAGTGGTCATCCCGCTCAAGATCGAAGACCGTGTGCTGGGCGTTTTGGACGTGCAGAGCAACCAGCCCCACGCCTTCCACCCAAACGACCTGCTGATTCTCAATGCCCTGGCGGATAACATCGCCCGCGCTGTGGAAGGCGCGCGCCTCTACAACGGATTGCAACGCCGCGCGAACCAATTAACTTTGATCTCGGAAGTGGGCAGGAGCGTCTCCTCCACGCTTAACCTTTCGACCATCATGCAAAATGCGGCATACCTGATCAATGAAAAATTCGGGTATCCCTATGTATCCCTGTTTACGGTCCACCCGAACAGGAGAATCATCGCCTACGAGGCGGGCAGCGGCAAACGCAGTAAAAAACTTCAGGGCTACACCATCCCGCTCGACAGCCCAAAGGGAATCATGGCGTGGACGGCGCGGCTTGGCAGAACCATCCTCGTCAACGATGTGAGCCTCGATGACCGCTACGTGCCTTCGCCGATGCCGCCGAAGAATACCCGCTCCGAGTTGTGCGTGCCGCTGATCTTCGATGAAAAAGTGGTCGGGCTGTTGGATATTCAATCCGACATGGTCGATGCCTTCACAGAAGAGGATCAGGCAATGTTCGAGGCGGTGGCAGATAGCATGGCGGCCGCCATCCGTAATGCCGATTTATATAGCTCGGAACAATGGCGTCGCCAGGTGGCGGATAGTATGCGCGAAGTGGCGGGGCTGGTCTCGGATAACGTGGGCGTGGATGAAGTACTGGAAACCATCCTCTCGGAACTGGATCGCAACCTGCCGATTGATATATCCGCCATCTGGCTTTTACAGGACGATGAGTTATACATCTCCGCCGCACACGGTATGAATGCGGCCTTGCTCGAAAAAACCTGCGCCAGCCACCCTGAAACAGTTTACGCGATGGCTGAGGCATTGCACGCCGATGCGCCCCTAATCCGCCGCCCCGATGACCCACTCTGGCCCTCCGGGCAGACCGCCGGTTATGAAAAAAACTATTCCTCAATCGCCGCTCCGCTGCGCATCGGAGATCGTCCGCTGGGCGTGCTGACCCTGGCGCATCACCTGCCGGGGCGCTACGGCCACGAGGCGCAAACCATCACTGCAACGTTTGCAAGTTACGCCTCGGTGGCAATCGAAAATGCCCGCCTCTACGATGCCGCGCAAGAGCAGGCTTACGCATCCGCCGCGTTGTTGCAGGTGGCGCAGGCAGTGGTCAGTTTGAATGACCTCGATGAAATCCTCGGTTCGATCACGCGTATCATGCCGATCCTCGTCGGTGTCCAGCGGGTGGCGCTATATCGCTGGGATGCCGACCACGAGATGTTTACCGCTTCGCACGAGTATGGTTTCTCGGAGGAGGAAGAACTTGATTTGACCGAGCGGGAATTTGGATTGGGCGCCTTCCCCCTGCTTGACTCTGTCTCTGAACAAAACCACATGTTGATGATCCCTCTCACGCCCGAAGCGGATCCTGTCTCATGGTTGGAGATTCAACCCGAAGCGGATGCCGAATCCGATATTGCAGCCGCCGACCGCTTGCTGGTGGCTGTCCCAATTTCGATCAAGAACGATCTCTTTGGGGTGATGTTGGTGGAGGAAGCAGCCAGGGGACGGCGCTTCCGCATGCGGCGTATCGAAATCATCAACGGCATTGCCCAGCAGGCGGCGCTTGCCATCCAAAACGATTTGTTACAGTTGGAGATGGTGGTGCGCGAGCGTCTCGAAACCGAGATGCAATTGGCGCGCCAAATCCAGCAGACGTTCATCCCGCAGTCTTTGCCCGCGCATGAGGCATGGCAGTTTGCAGCGCGCTGGCGGACGGCGCGTCAGGTGGGCGGCGATTTCTACGACCTGATCGAACTGCCGAATCATAAGATTGGCTTGTTCATCGCCGATGTGGCAGATAAAGGTATGCCCGCCGCCCTGTTCATGGCGCTGACGCGCACCCTGCTGCGGGCGGCTGCCATCGAGTTGACTTCCCCTGTGGATGTTCTGCGCCGCGTCAACGACCAGTTATTACCCGATACCCAGCAGGGTATGTTCGTGACTGCTGTGTACGGAGTGCTTGATCTCGCAAGCGGCGCGTTTACCTTCGTCAATGCGGGACATAATCCGCCGTTTTGGGTGAAAGCAGGCGGCATCGACAAACTCACGCGCACAGGAATGGCGCTGGGCGTGGTGGAACAGCCAAATATGCAGGAGCGCTCGATCTCATTCTCCGAAGGCGATTTGCTTTTGCTCTACACCGATGGCTTGACCGAAGCCTTCTCACCTGCTGGCGATCTCTTTGGCGATGAGCGGCTGGCAAATGTCCTAGCCTCGCTCCCTTCACAAACCGCCGATGAAGTCCTGCGCATTGTCGAAGATCGGGTAAATGAGTTCATCGAAACCAACCCCCTCGGCGATGACCTTACCATGCTGGCGGTGAAAAGGGTGAGGTTGGAGCAAGTCCAACCTACAAGATTTCTCAACTGAAAACGGAGTTTTATTCTCTTGCCGTAACCAATTCCCCCTCTCGGTGTCTAAACCTAAGTGACAGTCGCCTTCGCCAGCGGCTGTCATATTTATTTCAACTCGGAGGAAAAGCATGAAAAAAATAGGCAAATTTCTAGGCAGAGGACTCGTCCTCATCGTCGTTCTCGCGCTGATCGTCGCATCGGGCGGATTGTTCTACTTCAAGAGTCACCTGCCCAACACCGTCGCGCAAGAATCCTTCCCGCAAATCGACGGGGAAATTCAACTCGACGGGCTGAATGATACGGTGGACGTCTACCGCGACGGCATGGGCATTCCGCACATTTACGCATCCACCGCACACGACCTGTTCTTCGCGCAAGGCTATGTCCACGCGCAGGACAGGTTTTGGCAGATGGACTCGTGGCGGCACATCGGTTCTGGCACACTCTCCGAGATGTTCGGCAGCGCACAGGTCGAAACCGACTCATTTCTCCGCACCCTCGGCTGGAAGCGGGTGGCGGAACAGGAATGGGAAGCGCTCTCGCCTGAATCGCGGGAAATTTTGCTTGCCTACACCGACGGGGTCAACGCCTACCTCAAAGACCACAACGACACCGCCGTCAGTTTGGAATACGCCGTGCTGGGATTGCTCAGTCCCGATTACGAAATCCAGCCGTGGACTCCCGTCAACTCGCTGACTTGGGGCAAGGCAATGGCTTGGGACTTGGGTGGCAACATGGACGACGAAATTGAACGCGCCATCCTGCTCAAAACCCTCGCCCCCGAACAACTGGCGGAAGTCTTCCCCGAATATCCCGACGATTACCCGGTGATTGTCCCGGAGATTGGGGAGAATGCAAACATCGTTAAACGTTTAACGTTCAACGTTCAACCCACCGCGCTCGACCTTGAATCCATCGCCAATAAACTCGACCTGCTCACCGCCGTGCTCGGTCCCACCGGCAGCGGAATCGGCTCGAACAGTTGGGCAGTCTCCGGCAACCTGACCGCCAGCGGCAAGCCGCTCCTCGCCAACGACATGCACCTCGGCATTCAAATGCCTTCCATCTGGTATCAGGTGGCTTTGCACTGCGCGCCCAAATCCGAAGCCTGCCCGTTTGAAGTGACTGGCTTCTCCTTCGCTGGCGTGCCCGGCGTGGTTGCCGGTCACAACGACCGACTTGCGTGGGCTTTCACCAATCTCGGCCCCGACGTGCAAGACCTCTTCATCGAAAAGGTCAATCCCGAAAATCCAAATCAATACGAGGCGGACGGCAAATGGGTGGATTTTGAAATCATCGAAGAAAGCATCGACGTCGTCGGCGGCGACCCGGTTGAAATCACCATCCGCGTCTCACGGCATGGCCCCATCATCTCCGAGACCTATGGCTCACTCAAAGATGAGGTCGATCCCAAAGACCCCGAAGCGGTTCCGTTCAAAGATGAAGCGGGCATCGACCTGCCCGAAAATTATGCCGTTGCCCTCTCGTGGACGGCGCTGACTCCCAGCACGCCCTTCGAAGCGATTTGGGGATTCAACCGCGCCCAAAACTGGGACGAGTTTCGTCAGGCGGCGCGCGGCTTCCATGTCCCCGCCCAAAACCTGCTCTACGCCGACGTGGACGGCAACATCGGCTACCAGACCCCCGGCATGATTCCCGTCCGCAAGAACGGCGACGGCACACTCCCAGTCCCCGGCTGGTCGGGCGAATACGACTGGACGGGCTTCATTCCTTTCGAGGAACTGCCCTACGCCTTCAATCCCCAAAGCGGATTTATCGCCACCGCCAACAACCAAGCCAACCCGCGCGAGTATCCCCACCTCCTCACCAAAGATTGGGACTACGGTCAACGCGCCGCCCGCATTGTGGAAATGATTGAATCTGCACCCGGCAAAATCGACGCCGACTACATCCAGCAAATGCACGGCGACTCGAAGAGTCTCAACGCCGAAGTCCTTGTTCCCATTTTGATGGATGTGCAACTCGACCCCGAACTGGCTGCCCTGCGCGACAAACATCTCGGCGGCTGGGATTTTCAGGAAACGGCTGATTCTTCCTCGGCGGTTTTGTTCGAAGTCTTTTGGTCGAATCTGCTAACCGACACCTTCGGCGACGACCTGCCCGAAGCCTACCTGCCCAAAGGCGGATCACGCTGGTACGTGGTCATGCGAAATTTAGTGAATCAACCCGAAAGCCCCTGGTGGGACGACAAGTCCACGCCCGACAAAGTGGAAACCCGCGACGACATCTTTGCCAAAGCCTTCGGCGAGGCGGTCAAGTGCGAAGCCTGCGTCGAGCAATTCGGCAGTGAAATCAGCCAGTGGAAATGGGGCGAACTGCACACCGCTACCTTCCGCAACCAGACTCTGGGCAATGCCGGCATCAGCCTCATCGAAGACCTCTTCAATCGCGGACCGTTTGTAACGGGCGGCGGAGAGAGCATCGTCAACGCTACAGGCTGGGTGATGGGCGAATCCTTCGAGGTGGATTGGCTGCCCTCCGAACGCGAAATCGTGGACTTGGGCAACCTCGACAACTCCCTCGCCTTGCACACCACCGGGCAATCGGGTCACGCGTACCACCCGCACTACGACGACATGGCTCCCTTGTGGGCAGAGGTCAAATACTATCCCATGTGGTGGGAGCAGGAATCAGTCATCAAAGACAGCGAAGGACATCTGGTCTTGAGGCCGTAAAAAAAGTAGGTCGCGCTTTGGACGCGACCTACTTTTTTATCCAAGCCAGCCACCCGCCAAGAGCCACCCCCACATAACTTGCCGTCAAATCGAGCAAATCAAAAGTGCGGGTGGCAAAAAATTGTTGCGACCACTCTTCGAGGGCGATGAACAGGGCGAGAATCAAGCCAGTTGAAACAGTCACCAGTTTGCGGCGGGGATTTGGTTGGGAGGAGAGAAAGGCGCGGGTGAAGAAAAAGTTCAAGAGTCCGAATAGGATGAAGTGCCCAACCTTATCCCCATTTGGGAAACGATAAAGCGCGACAATCTGAGGCGGCAATCCACCAATGTCGGCGAGAACAATGATTGTCAGGATGAAAAGAAGAAAAATTACGCTGAGGGCTTTCATAAAAAATGGGCCGGGCTTCAACCCGACCCATAAATTTACTTCGCAGATTTCGCTTCGCGCCGCGCCTTCCACCACTCGACGAACATCGGCACAACCGAGACGAGGATGATGGCGATAATCACCAGTTCGAAATTCTTCTGGACGAAGGGGATGTTGCCGAAGAAATAGCCGAGCAGGGAAAAGGTTGCCACCCAGGTGATGCCGCCGACCACGTTATAGGTGGCGAAGTAGGCATAGGACATTTTGCCAATGCCCGCGACGAAGGGCGCAAAGGTGCGGACGATGGGCACGAAACGCGCCAGGAAGATCGCCTTACCGCCGTGCTTCTCGAAGAAGGCGTGAGTCTTTTCGAGGTGTTCGCGCTTGATCCATTTGATATTGTAGGCGCGGTCGCCGAGGTAGTGACCGATGGAATAGTTCACCGCGTCACCGACGACGGCGGCAATCATCATCAAGCCAGCCAGTGTGAAGATGTTCAGAGAGCCGAGAGCGGCGAAAGTTCCAGCCGCAAACAACAGCGAAACGCCGGGCAGGAAGGGCATGACCACCAACCCAGTCTCGACAAAGATCACGGCGAATAAAATCGCGTAAGTCCACGTACCATACTGGGTGATGATGGTATCGAGGTATTCATCCAAATGCAGGAACAGGTCGATCAAAAAAGTTACAAACTCCATTTTTATTTACTCTCTTTTTCAAATATTGAGGTGACAGCCGCTTGCTTTCGCAACTGTCACCTTTCGGGATTATACACGGTTTTCATTCTTGTTTTCGATGCGGCTCAGCCAATCTCCCAGCATGAGAAAAATGAAACTGCCAATGAGACCCGCGCCGACATCCAACGCGCCAAAGGTGAGCAGTCGCCATCCGAGCCACGTGCTCAGTCCCTGACCGAGGGCAAAGCCGAGGACGCTCGACACCAAATAAAGCAACAGCCGCCAGCCGCTTCCGCCGCGCAGGATGTGAAAGAGCGCGCCGAGAAGCAGGGCAATCAGCAGGGCAAGGAGGATGAGAGGGAGGGTCATGGGAGGAAAGGATGAATTATGAAGGATGAAAGTTTGTCGCGCAATCCATACAATGACTTGCAAAATTATCTATCACATTATTCTGGCTACGCGCAAATAATTACTGGATGATTCCGCCGCCGAGCATTAACTCATCTTGATAGAAAACCGCCGCCTGTCCTGCGGTGACATCACGGACGGGGTGGTCGAATTTGACGGATACCCTTCGACTACGCTCAGGGCTGGATTCGTCTTCCAGCGGGCTGACCCACGCCTCGACCTCTTTCGCCGAGTAGCGGATTTTCACCAAAGCGCGGAACGGTTCTTTGGGCGCTTCGCCCGAAATCCAGTTGACATCGTGGGCGGTCAGTTCGGAGAAGCCGAGTTCATCCGCCGCGCCGATGACGAGCGTATTTTGTGCGGCGTTTTTCGTGATGACGTAAAGCGGGTCGGGAGAAAAAACGCCCAAGCCCTTGCGTTGACCGATAGTGTAGTTTGCCAGTCCGTTGTGTTGACCGACCACCTTTCCATCGGTGGTGACGATGTCGCCGGGGGTCAAAATTTTGGGGGTGTGGCGCTGAAGAAAATTGCGATAGTCTTCTCCCGCGAGAAAACACAAATCCTGCGAATCGGCGCGGGAAGCGGTGGGAAGTCCAAACTCGGCGGCGAGGCGGCGAATTTCAGGTTTGGGATACTCCCCCACCGGGAAGAGCGCGTGAGCAAGTTGCTCCTGCTTCAAAACGTGAAGAACATATGATTGATCCTTCGCGTGGTCAATGGCGCGAAAAAGATTTATCCTTTCGCCTTCATCCTTCATCCTTCTCACGTAATGCCCTGTCGCCATGAACTCCGCGCCGAGGGCGAGAGCGTGGTCGAGCAAAAAGCGCCAGCGGATTTTTCGATTGCAAATCAGGCATGGGTTGGGAGTTTCGCCACGGGCGTAGCCATCGAGAAAATATTGAACCACTGTTTCCTTGAAGACGTTTTTCGCATCCACCACATAAAAGGGGATGTCGAGCAAAGCCGCCACCCGCCGCGCTTGACTCATCGAGTCGGGCGTGCAGCAGCGATTGGACTCCTCTTTGCCAGGCTCCGACCACAGGCGCAACATCATGCCCGTCACGTCATAGCCCTGCTGTTTGAGCAGAGCCGCCGCTACCGAAGAATCCACGCCGCCAGACATGGCGACAACAACCTTTTGCTTGGTCATGAAATGATTATAAACGAAAGCAAAACAACTCCCTGCTCTGCATGGACAGGGAGCTGCTTTTCAATTACCAGTTACCAATTCCACATCCATCAATCCCTCAACCGCCTTGCCTGGCGGACCAGTTCCACAAACTCATCCATCACTTCATCGCGGTGGAATTCGTCGCTGAGGCGTTGGGCTTGGTCGTACACGTCGTCCATCGAACTTTCTTCCGCCCAGTAGCTATCCTTCAAAATCTCCGCATATTCCGCAACGACCACGGCACGCTGGAAGTAGGGATCGGTCTCGCGGAAATCGTAAGCAAGGTCGCTGGTGTCGAAGTCCTTCGAGATTTCCGTCACTTGATGGGTATCGGGGTCTTCCCAGCGCATGTTGACAGTGGCGATTCTGCCGTGGGCTTCGGGGTACA
>CAILWD010000260.1 GCA_903837815.1 uncultured Chloroflexota bacterium
ATCGCATTGAATAAAAATGGCATCGCCGCCCTTGGCGCGAATCTCAGCGGCGGCTTTTTCCCCCAAATCCTGGCTGCGCCCGGCAAGGACGACCTTGGAGCCTTCGACGGCAAATTCCTGGGCACAAGCGAGGCCAATTCCCATGGTCGCGCCGGTGATGATGGATACCTTGTCTTTGAGTTTCATGGTTTGTTTTCCTTTTCGTTGCCAAAAACCATCGGGGCGGGAGGCAGGTAGCCCGCCCCGATGGAATCCCCGTTATTTAACTGGTGGCTTGGTTCCTACGGGCCAGCGCTGTTTGATGTCTTCGATGATGTCCACCACATGGCCTACGACACGGGTGACCATCTTCTCGCCCTTTTCGCGGGTGGCTTTGGTCGCGTCGCCGATAATGCCATTGTCGAGTTCCTTGTATTCGGGGCGGGCAAACGTCCCTTCGAAGTGATACATCATGCCGGGCTTGGGCATTTGTCCGGGGGCGATAATGAAACGCTTATCAATGAGAGCCGAGCCGCCGCCTTTGTCCGCCTTGCTCATATCGATGTACTGCGGATACAGATACAGCCCGACGGAGGTCTCGGCTTCTTCGGCGTGCCACATATAATCGTCTAGCACGTCCTTGTCGTCGCGCAGGAAGTCATACCAGTGCATGGACAGAGTGAAGTGTCCCGCCAGCCCCAGCTTGTGGACGGCGACCAGCGTTGTGGAAACCTGTCCGTGAGCCGAGAGGATGATGAACTTGTTGAAACCCGAAACCGACGCGCCTTGGATGATGTCCACCAGCATGGCGATGTGGGTGTCGTAACTCAGGGGAATCGTCCCCGGCATGTACCAGTGGTGATAGGGGTGTGAGCCGTACCAGACCCAGGGCAGGAGCATGACATCGGTCTTTTGGGCAATCAATTCCGCCATGCCCTTGGCGTTGAAAGCGTCCACGCCGATGGGCGAGTGGGGACCGTGTTGTTCGATGGCTCCAATCGGCAGGATGGCGATGTCGCTCACTTCCTTGGCGAAATATTGCAGTTCGGGCAGCGTGTGTTCGTGCCACCAGAGGAATTTGCTTTTGCTCATTTTGAATCTCCTTTAGGTAAATTTGTAAATCAGCCGTTTTTTACAAACTGACTGTGACGTCCAATTCTTTGGCCAGCCCAAGCAACTCTTCGTACAGGTTTGGCGGCAGGGGAATGCCGTTTGCCTTGCGGGCTTGCATGGTGCGGTGTTCGATTTCGCCGGGGAGGAGCATTTCCTGTTTGTCGTCCCACATTGGCGAGGAATGAATCTTCTGCGTAAATTCGGTCATCCGCTTTTCGACTTCGTCCCGCTCCATGAGGGCGGAGATGTTGACCGCCATCATCATGTGTGAGGTCAAGCTTGGGTCGTCGGGATACTTGTACATGCCTTTCATCGCGTCGAGGAAGACGCCGCCGCACATCAAGCCGGTCATAATTTCGACGGCGTAGGCGATGCCCAATCCCTTGTGACCGCCTGTTGGCAAGAGAAAACCTTTGAAGGCTTTGTCGGGGTCGTCGGTTGGTTTGCCGTCAGTGTCCGTGCCCCAATCAAGCGGAATCTTTTCGCCCTTTTTACTGGCGAGCAAAATCTTTCCGCCAGAGACCGCTGAGAGGGAAATATCCAGCACAAAGGGGAAGTCGCCGTAGGTGGGGACAGCAATCGAAAACGGGTTGTTGCCGATGATGGGTTTGCTTCCGCCGGGTGCGACCACGTTTTGCACCACGTTGGTCATCGCCACGCCGAGCATTCCCTCTTCCGCCGCCATGCGGGTGAAAGTTCCCGCCGCGCCGAAGTGGTTGCTGCGGATGGCGCCCACCATGCCGATGTTGTAGGTCTTCGCCAATTCAATGGCGCGTTTCATTGCCGCCAGTCCCACAATTTGACCGGGACCGTCGTCGCCGTCCAAGACTTCCAGGGTGATGGCGCTTTTGATGGTCTTGATGTTCGGCTGGGGATTGCAGGCGCGGGACTTGAGCCGCTTGACATAAATCGGCACACGCAAAACCCCATGCGAATCGATGCCCCACAGGTTGATATCCACCAGTGACTTGGCGAAGAACGCCGCGTTTTCAACGGACAGCCCTGTCTTCTCGAACAGTGCCGTGATGAATTTCAGCAGGTTTTCATGGTTTACAAGAACTTCTTTTTTGTCCACAGAATCTCCTTTTTCGCTAACCACGGAGGCACAGAGTCACGGAGAAAATTTTAGAAATTCTCTGTGTCTCCGTGTCTCAGTGGTTTAATTCTTTCAAAACGCGGCAAACCCAGGTTTCAACGTCCGCAGGCGATAGACCGAAGTGGTGGCGGTGACGTACAAACCACACAGGTCATCGTCGCCCCAGGCGAGGTTAGCAGATTGTTCGGGCATGAGGATGATTCCCAAATATTCGGCGCTGGCGTCGAAGATGTGAATGCCGCCAGGTCCACAGCAGTAGATATTTTCCGCCGAGTCGATCTTCATGCCGTCCGCTACACCCGTTCCAGCGGACTTGAGACTCGCCCAAAGCCGTCCATTCTCCAGCGTGCCGTCGCTTTTCACGTCGAAGACACGGATGTGGTTGTGCGCGCTGTCATTGATAAAGAGCCACTTTTCATCCGCCGAGAAGCAAAGACCGTTTGGCTTGGCGAAGTCATCCACGAGCAAGGTCAGGCTCAGGTCGGACGGATTCAGTCGGTATACGCCCTGAAAGGTCAGCTCCTGCTCGCGCGGTACGCCGAAGCCGACTGTCCGCCCTGCGGCTGGGTCGCTGAAATAAATCATCCCATCCCGTTTACAGACAATGTCGTTGGGACTATTGAGTTGTTTGCCCTGAAAATGAGTCGCCAAAACTTCCAATTCGCCGCCGTTTGCAAAGTCGGTGCGGGTGACGCGGCTGGTGGCGTGTTCGCAGGTCAACACCCGACCTTGCAGGTCGTAGGCATTGCCGTTCGCCATGTAGCTGTTGCGGCGCAATTTTTTTAGCCCGCTTTTCTCCGTCCACTGGAAAATGGAATTGCCGAGGATGTCGCTGAAAATCAACGACTTCTCTTGCTGGTTCCAAATGGGACCTTCGGTGAAGTCGAATCCGCTGGCGATTTGTTTCAACTCACTTTGCGGGTCAACCAGTTGATTGAAGCGGGTGTCGAAGATTTGGACATTCATGGGATGAGCCTTGCAATAAACGCGCCTTTACAAAAATCGACTAACCACTGAGGCGCGGAGACACAGAGAAGACAATGAACAACTCCGTGCCTCGGTGTCTCCGTGGTTCATGGTTTGTCGGGGAGATTATCCCTTCTTGAAATTGCTGGTGTAAACGCTCGGGTCGGAGTAGAAGAAGATAATGTCCACGTGACCGCCTTCATCGAATTCGAAGACATGCCATTCCTGCGGCGGGAAGTGCAGGGTCATGCCAGGCTTCAACTCGATACGGCTGCCCAATTCATTTTCATTCAACTCCTTGTCAAAGCCGCCGTGACGGACATAGCCAGTCTTGGACTCCAGCACGTAAACAATTTCCTCCACGTGATGGTGCGGCGACATCGGTCCACTCTCGGCGGAATAACGGGCAAAGCCCATGGTGATGACTTCACTTGGAGACACCGCTCCCTCTCCGCCCGTGACAAGTTGAATCACACGCCCCGGCAGGGGTTTCTTGACGACATCTTTTCTTTCGACGAGTTTCATTTCATTGCTCCTTTTTTTGACTTGAACCACTGAGACACGAAGACTCGGAGATTTCTTTTTTTCTCGGTGTCTCTGTGTCTCCGTGGTTAGTTTGTTCAAACAACGGTTACAAATTCCGACAATCCAAGTTCCGCCAGTTTCTCAGGTGTCGGGACTCCGATTTCATCCCAGCCGCGATACTCGTAGTATTCGTTGAGCATTCGTCCAATGGGCGGGAGTTGGTTGGTCATGCCTTCGCCCTTGCGGTTGTGGGTCATGAAGCGCGGCGGCAGGAAGTCATCTTTGCGGCTGATTCCCAGGCGGGTGTTGTAGAGCCGCTTCAAGTTGAAGATACGTTCCCCCGCCAGCAGCATGTCGTTCACTGTCAGATTGTTTCCTGTGATTTGGTTGTACCAGTCGGTGACGTTGGTCAAACTCACCGCACCGCCGACTTGCGCAAAACGGCAGACCACCAGCGCGTCGTTCAGCGTCTGGTAATCCTGCAACTTGGCGGCGACGTGAATCAAGCCTTCCATCTCGTAGTGTTTGTGCGGCTTCATCAAACCGATTTCGGGCATGGACAAACCCAACTCGTAGGGATGTCCCCAATTTGCGTTGTGACAGGCTCCGCGCGCGGCGGTTCCGTAACTCACGGCTTGCACCCAGAAGCGGCGCGGGTCATGCGCCGAAGGCTCCAAGCCTTTGACGTGAACCGCAAACTCTGTCGCGTTGCCACCCAATTCCTCCGCCGCGCCGCGCACGCCCTTGCCGAGCAACCTGCCGACGTTTTCGCCTTTGGCAATGCGGTGAGTCATTTCAATCAGGGCTTCACTGCTGCCCCAGGTCAATTCCAAGCCGTCCGTATCGGATTTGGTAATCAAGCCTTTTTCATAGGCTTCCATGCCAAAGGCAACCGCCGCCCCGACCGAAATCGTATCCAGTCCGTAGCGATTGCACAACTCATTCGCCTTGCAAATCGCTTCGAGGTTGTCGATCATGCACTCGCCGCCCATCGTGCCGACGGTCTCATATTCAGGACCTTCCCCATCCAGCGGCGCAAATTCCCCTTCTTGAATGTTGACGTGGCGCCCACAGGCGATGGTACAACGGCGGCAGGTGTAACGTCCCGCCAAAATCGTGTCATGCATTCGCACGCCTGAAATTTTCTTCGCGCCTTCCTCCCAGCGGCTATCGCGCCAGTTGCGGATGGGAAAATTGCCGAGGTATTCGTATTTTTCCACGCCACCCGACGTGCCATACTTGGTGAAGTCCGCCGTCACCTTGCGGATGTGGGGGATTGCCTGCTGAATGCTGTCTTTCAACCCGCCATCGTCGGCAAACGAAAGCGGCAGGTTTCCGTAAGCCACCATCGCCTTGAGGTTCTTCGACCCCATCACCGCGCCCATGCCTGTGCGTCCCGCAATGCCAAAGCGTGTGTTTGTTCCGATGTGGGGGATTCCCGCAATCGGGACGAGATTTTCACCCGCCTGACCGATGACCGCCGCCGAGGCTTTTTCGTGGGTTTGGGCTTTGAGCCACTCCGCCGCCTGGAATGAATCCTGACCCCAGATTGGAGTCGCGTCCCGAAGCTCGAACTTGCCGTCGTGAATCCACAGGTAGACGGGGCTGTC
>CAILWD010000261.1 GCA_903837815.1 uncultured Chloroflexota bacterium
TCCGCCAGCGGTGGGACTCTACGGCAAGCCGACCATCATCAACAACGTCGAGACGTTGACCAACGTCCCGATGATTCTCGCCAACGGCGCGGACTGGTACAAGGCGATAGGGACAGCCGACAGCGCGGGCGTGAAAATCTTCTCGCTTTCGGGGCGCGTCCGCAAGCCAGGGAACTACGAACTACCCTTTGGCACCACCTTCCGCCAGTTGATCTACGAACACGGCGGCGGAATCATGGATGGGCGTCCCGTCAAAGTCATCATGCCTGCGGGCGCGTCATCCTCGATGATCGTGGTGGACGACAAAGTTCTCGACACGCCGATGGACTACGCCACCGTCCGTACCCTGCGCTCGGAGTTGGGTTCCGCTTCGGTCATCGTCATCGACGACACCGTCAGCGCGGACTGGATCGTCAGCAAGACGGTCAGCTTCTTCAAGCATGAATCGTGCGGCAAGTGTACGCCTTGTCGCGAAGGTACGTACTGGATGCAGAACATCACCAAGCGCATTGGCGCAGGCAAGGGCACGCAGGACGACGTTGACCTGCTGCTCAACGTGGCGAAGCAGATGCAGGGCAAATGCTTCTGCGCGCTTGGCGAATTTGCCACGATGGCTGTGGTGACGGGAATCGAGAGGTTTCCGCAGGATTTTAGGAAAGCGGTAAAAAGTAATTAGTAATTGGTAAATGGTAATTACTAATCACCAATTACCATTTACCAATTTTCGGAGCGTGGATGAGCAAACAAGTTACGTTATCAATCAATGGAAAAACCGCCGTCGTGCCCGAGGGGACGACGATTGTGGATGCCGCCAAGTCGGTGGGGATCGACATTCCCGTTTTTTGCTATCACCCGAAGTTGGAGCCTGTCGGCATGTGCCGCATGTGTCTGGTGGAGATCGGTCGCCCGATGGTGGATCGCGCCACGGGTCAGGTGGTGATGGAGAACGGTCAGCCCAAGATTCAGTTCATGCCCAAGCTCGACACCGCCTGCACCAATCGCGTGTCGGAAGGTATGGTCGTGATGACCATCTCGGACAAGGCGAAGGAAGGTCAGAAGAGCACGCTGGAATTTTTGCTCACGTCGCACCCGCTCGATTGCCCCGTGTGTGACAAGGGCGGCGAATGTCCTCTGCAAAATTTGACGATGGCATTTGGACCAGGCAGGAGCCGCTTCATCTACGACGAGAAGAATCACCTCGAGAAGCAGGTCCCGCTCGGAGAGTTGATCTGGCTCGACCGCGAACGTTGCATTCAATGCTCGCGTTGTATCCGCTTTCAGGATGAGGTGGCGGGCGAACATGTTTTGGAATTCGACGCACGCGGACGAAACACGCAAATCGTTTCCTTCTCTGACCCTGGGTTTGATTCTGTTTTCTCGGGCAACACCACCGACATCTGTCCAGTCGGCGCGTTGACCACCGCGGACTTCCGCTTCGGCGCCCGCCCGTGGGAACTCAAGGCGCAGGCTTCGATCTGCACGCAGTGTCCTGTTGGCTGCAACACCACGCTCAACACGCGGCGCGAGGCAAAGGCAGGCGGTGACATCGTCATCAAGCGCGTCATGCCGCGACAAAATGAAGAAGTGAACGAAATCTGGCTGTGCGACAAGGGGCGCTTCGCTGGCTATCACTACACCGAAAGCAAGAAACGGCTGACCAAGCCTCTCGTTCGAAAAGAGGAAAGGCTGGCGCGTGGTTCGTGGAGCGCAGCCATTAATTTCGCGGCGGAGAACTTTGTCAAATATAAAAAGGATTTTGTTGTGCTGGCTTCGGGGCGACTTGCAAACGAAGACCTGTTCAACTTGAAGTCGCTGGCGGATACGGCTGGCGGCAAAGCCATTTTGTATTCCGACATGGGCGGCGGTGACATCGTCTCGCTGGTGGGTGTGGGGCAGGGGACGAACATCGGCGAGATGGGCAAGGGCGACGCCATCCTTGTGGTGGCTTCGGACTTGTATCAGGAAGCGCCGATTTGGTGGCTGCGGGTCAAGCAAGCCGCCGACCGTGGTGTGACGCTCATCGTCGCCAACCCGCGCGAGACCAAGCTCGATAAATTTGCGAAGTACGTCATCCGCTATGCGTATGGCGACGAAGTCAAGACGGTCAACGATTTCAGCCGCAAGACCAAGATCTCCGACGAGTTTGCCAAGTCGAAGAACGCGCTGATTTTCTTCGGCAGCGAAGGACTCGGCTTGAACGGCTCGTCCATGCTGGCTTCGGCTTGTGCCACGCTGTTGAAAGAGACCGAGCATGTTGGCAAGCCAAACAATGGCTTGATCGGCGTCTGGGGTAGAGTCAACGACCAGGGCGCGTGGGAGGTTGGCTTCCGCCCCGAACCCGATTTGGAA
>CAILWD010000262.1 GCA_903837815.1 uncultured Chloroflexota bacterium
ATGCCAAATCTTTAAATCTGCGAAGGAAGCGTTTCTAAAATCTGCAAACTGTATGCTCTTGGTTATAGCTGTTGTACCAATGAAGAATCTCATACTGTCAAGTCAAGGTGTTGTTTGACATTTTTTGCGGTTTCAAAAGTCAGACACAGGCTCTACTTTTTTTCGGCGGGTTTGTAGAGGAGCTGTTCGCGGATTCTCAAATCGGTGTTGCGGATTTTCATGGCGAGGTCAGCCGCCAGGTTGTACATCAAACGATAGCCAAGTTGAGGGTAGGTTTCGCATAGCATAATCAGCTTGTCGCGCTGAATGATTACCAGACGGGTGTCTTTTTGTGAGGCGCGCGCCGATGCCGAGCGCAAGCCTTCATCTACCAGGGCAACTTCACCAAAGGATTGACCCCTGCGCAGCCTTGCTACAGCCGTTTCGTGTTTTTCAGCGCCCCCTCCTCCGCGATTGATCAGGATGTCCACTTCGCCTTGCAGGATGACGTACAATTCTTTGCTGCCGCTGTTTTCCTGGAAAATGAGGTCGTTGGCGTTGTAAACCACTTCCTGGCAAATGTTTGCCACCAATTCCAATTGAGTTGGCGTAAATTGGTAGAAAATATCGCTTTGTTTGAGGAAGTTGACCAGGTTAGCCATCGCACGCGAAGTTTAACATAATTTAAGGTGATGTGCAACGATTTTTTACTCTTTGGCTCATGGGTATGTGTAGTTGAGCCAATCCAGCGGGTCGACCTGGATGCCGTTGACCCACAATTCCCAATGCAGGTGCGGGCCGGTGACGCGCCCGGTGCCGCCCACTTCGCCGATGACCTGTCCCTGTTCCACCATGTCGCCTGGCTGCACGTAAAACTTGGACTGGTGCCAGAATCCGCTGTACACGCCCCAGCCATGGTCGATGATAGTGGTTCCGCCGCGCACTGTCCAGTTTTCGGCGAGGATCACCTTTCCGCGCGCCGGGGCGGTGATTGGGAGTCCTGTTCCGCCGCCGAAATCGAGACCGGTGTGAAATCCGTTGACCGAGAGGTCGGTATTGATTCCAATGTAAGTACGGCGGTTTCCGTAGCGCGAAGTGAAGTAGGTGGATTCGGCGTATTGCGAAGCGGGCGAGTAGAAATCTCCAGCCCAGAGTTTTTCTGGTGTCACAGGGCTGGTGATGCCGATGAGTTTGTTTAATTCCGGCTCTGTTTCTTCGGGGTTGATGGTGACCGGGTCGACATATAAAAGTGGGTCGTCTGGATAATTCCCGGTGACGATCAAAACGTTTTGTTCATATGACTGTTTGCTCCCGTCGGGGAGCGTGGCTTCCACCCGCAGCGGATACACGCCCGGCGGTAGGAGGGCGTGAACGCCTTGCAGGGCGACTTGTGTTCCATCTTCAAGGGGGAAAAATTGTAAGGAGTGGTCGACCAAGATCCCGCCGAGTTTGGTATCGGGGCTGGCAGTTTTGACCTTGATGACTCCTGTGCCGCCTTGTTTGATGGGCAGGTCGCGTATCTCGGCGCTGAGGAAGGCGGAAGGCAACCCGCCCGCGCTTTGTTCTGCCGCTTCGCCCGGCGCAAAGAGGATGTCGTCGGGCAGGGCGTCCCACGAGCCTTGCAACTTGTTGTAATGGGCGATGGTCCATACGTCGGTGTTTTGCCTGACCGCCGCTTCCAGCAGGGACTCGCCTGTTTTGGGCGCAACCCGCTTGTTGAGCAGTTGACTCCCGTCCTGCGCCGGCACAATCATGTTGATGCCCACATAGAATTCGCTGGGACTGACGATGTGGTTCAATCTCTTGAACATATCCAGCGGGACCTGGGTGCGGCGGGTGAGGCTTCGAAACGAATCGCCAAAGTTAACCCGCTGGGTGTTGATGACGCCGCTCATGCCTTCGAGACCGGGAATTGTCAATTGCTGCCCCGCAGTCAACTGGTTTGGGTCTGTGATGTTGTTCGCCGTCATCAGGTCTGCAAGGTCAATGCTGAAGAAGACGGCAATCGACGAGAGGCTGTCGCCGGGCTGGACGACGTAAACCGGTCCGCCGGAAGACTGTGCCTGCGCGGGCTGTGAAGGGACGATTAGAAGGCAAAGAGTCAGGGCGAGCGGAAGGATGTATTTTTTCATGAGGTTGGTAAATGCAGGCTATGCCAGGTTCTCGAATTCGACCTGGTCGCCCACTTCGTAATCCCCGATGCGGTTGGGGTGAATTTCCAGCGTATATTTTGCTTCGGTTTTGGGGAAGTAGGCGGGATGCCAGGATTTGGCGATAATCTTGTCCACCACGGTCATTTCAGAGTTGATCCAAAAGACGGCAAGGTCGAAGGGGACGAAGAACATATGGATCGAGGTGTCGATGCGCGAATCCCGCTTTTCGACCAGAAGCAGCCCTTCGTCCCGTCCCAATTGGGGGCGGAACATCAGCCCGCGCAGGCGGCACAAAAATGAATCACAGTAGCCAACACGCGGCGGGTTTTCGATTCCTCTATTTTGATTGCGGACGATAACCGGGCGGGACATTTTTATACGCAACGACAACTATGCCGACGGCTCAAAGACCTTTTCCACGCTGTCTACCAATTCTTGAGGGCTAAAGGGTTTGGCGATGTAGTCATCCACTTTTGCGATGTGCAGGCCAAGCACCTTGTCTATGTTTTGCGCTTTGGCGGTGACGACGATGACCGGAATGCCCCGGGTGGACTCTTCGGCTTTCATTTGTTGGTATACTTCCCAACCGTCCATGTCGGGCATCATGAGGTCCAGCA
>CAILWD010000263.1 GCA_903837815.1 uncultured Chloroflexota bacterium
ACGGCGGTCAGGGTCATCAACATCAGCAGGGCGAAGAAGGCAACTGTCACCAGTTCGCCGAAGCCGCGACGGGCGTATTCCGCATAAGTGTAGCCTTCGATGTTGATGTTGGTTGCGCCGCCGAAAAAGTATTGGAATTGCACCGCGACGAAGACGGCAAAAAGCGCGACGACGCTGCCCAGAACGATGGTCGCTTCGACGCTGCCGAGGAAGGGCGGGATGAGCGGCTTGTCTTCGTTGATGAGTTTTTCATCTTTTGATTCGGTTGCGGCGTGCAAGACGACCCCCGCCAGCGCGTACCCGATGACGGCGATGTAAACGAAGCGGAAAATCAACTCTGGCAGGTTGTCGAGGCGGAACCAGTTGATTAGATCTTCGAGCCGCTGACCGAAGATCACATCTGCCGAGGCGAGGAGGGAGGCGAAGACTGCCACGACAGGCAGGGCAATCATCACGCCGCGCACCACGGGCCAGATATTTCGCTTTGAAGATTGAACGCCCGCGTCTGCCTGTCCTTTGCGGATTTCAGTCATGTGGGTGATGGGGCGGGCAATCATGCTTCCCGCCAGCGAGGCGGTTTTGGCAAGATAGTCGATGAGGGTGTATTGAATCCAACGCCCGCCGAGGTAGGTGACGGTGAGCAGGGTCATGCTCAGCAGGGTGAAGGTGTAGGCGAGGAAGGTGGTCATTGGCTCGGCACGGAGGAAGGTGACGGCGGCGAAAAAGCCGAAGAGCGGAATCAGCCCCAGGCTGAATCGGTTTGGGCGCAGCCCATCGCTCAGCAAAAGATAGAAGGCGGCGGTCATGCAGGCGGTGACGAAAATTGCAAAGTTGACGCCGGGGTTCATTTCCCAAAAGAGGAAATCAAAGAGCCAGCCGAGGGCAAAGACAACGATCCAAAGTTTGGTGGGGTTGGTTTTCATGGGTTCTCCTGTCGTGCTGAAATCGCGCTTCGACTTCGCTCAGCGCGGCAGGCAAAGGATAGCCGCGTCAGTCTGGCGGAGACTCTCAAAAGGTATCACGTTTTTGCGAAAGATTACAACTTTGTGAGAAGCCAATTCACCCCATTGACATCCGATTTGTTTTGTGACATACTTCGACCATTGCAGGGGACAAAACAATAAACCGCCATCTTTTGAAAGGAGGAGGTGTTGCTGATGAAAAGTAGTAGTAAACCCAGCGCTGTGGCAACCCTCCCCGTTTTATAACGAGAATTGCCACAGCGCCCCACGACAGCCATCCGCAAGGGTGGCTGTCTGGTTTAATGGGCAGGGGAGGTTAGTAGACGCCCACAGAAGAATCCACTTTGCGGGCGTAGGCGTTGATTCCGCCTTTGACGTTGATCGCGTTTTTGTAGCCCTGCTGAACGAGCCACATGGTTACTTGGGCGCTGCGGCTTCCGTGATGACATAAAACGTACACGGGAGTTTGCCCCGCGCAGACGGCTTCTGGCAGGGCGTTGAGTCCCTGTCTGGAGAGGATACTCATTGGGACGTTTTCCAGCCTGGGGTCGGTGATTTTTGCGTAGCCCAACTCGACGGGTTCGCGCACGTCCAGCAGGACAAAGGCTTCATCTGACTTCAATTTTTCGCCGAGTTCAGCGGCGGTGATTTCAGGGTACATTCGATTTTGGATTTGTGGTTAGGGTAATTAGAGATTGGTAAATGGTAATTTGCCAGTCTCCATTTAACATTTACCGCTTACCATTTACTTTATGCCAGGGGCGTAGAATTTTTCTACGTATTGCTTGACCATGCGGCGGGTGGAGAATTGCGGGATGACGGTTTGCATGGTGTTCTTCATCATTGCAATCCAGCCATGCGGCACTTCTTTCGCGTCGTGGTCGTAGAAGAGCGGGATGATTTTGTTTTCGAGGGTCTGGTACAGGTCTTCGGCGTCGGCGGCGTCTTGTACTTCGTTCGATTCGTATTCCTTGTCGAAACCGATAGACCAGCCGTTTTTGCCGTTGTAGGCTTCGCGCCACCAGCCGTCGAGGACGGAGAAGTTGAGCGCCCCGTTGACGGCGGCTTTCATGCCCGATGTGCCGCTGGCTTCGAGCGGACGGCGCGGGGTGTTCATCCACACGTCTACGCCCTGCACGAGGTAGCGGGCGAGGTTCATGTCGTAGTCTTCGAGGAAGATTAAGCGTCCGCCGGTTTCGGCGCGTTTGACCGCGCGATAGACTTTTTGAATCAACTGCTTGCCGGGTTCGTCGGCGGGGTGCGCCTTGCCCGCAAAGATGATTTGCACGGGCATGTTCGGGCGGTTGATGAGTTCGAGCAGGCGGTCGATATCTGACATGACGAGGCTGGCGCGTTTGTAAGTGGCGAAGCGGCGGGCAAAGCCGATGGTGAGGGCGTAGGGATTAATCAGCACGCCCGAAGAAACCACCTGCACGGGATGGAATCCGCCGTGAGTCCAGCGGTCACGGACGCGTTCGCGCATGTAGAAAGTCAGCTTGCGCTTGAGGTGCTGGCGGACTGCCCACAATTCTTCATCGGGGATGTCATCGAGGTTTTCCCAAAGAGCGGGGTCGTCAAGGTGGTCATACCAGTCGTCGCCGATATACTTGGATAGGAGATTCTTCAAGCGACGCGCCATCCAGTTGGCAGTGTGGACTCCGTTGGTGATGTGGTCAATTGGCACATCCTTTCGGGCTTTATCCTGCCAGAGGAAGTTCCACATCTCGCGTGAGACCTGCCCGTGCAGTTCCGAAACGCCGTTGCTGCCGTTGGACAGTTTCAATGCGAGGATGGGCATGGAGAAGGTTTCTGTGTGCGGCTTCTGGTGTTTGGCGATGTCCATGAATTCTTCGCGGGTCAGACCCAGTTCGCCCCAGAATTTGGCGAGGTATTTGTCGATGAGCCAGAGCGGGAATTCGTCGTTGCCGGCGGGGACGGGGGTGTGGGTGGTAAAGACGTTCTGTTTGAGCGTTTTTTGCGCGGCTTTGGCAAAGGTGGAGCCTTTTGCCACGAGTTCGCGCGCGCGTTCGAGGGTGAGGAAGGCGGCATGTCCTTCGTTCATGTGCCAGACCGCGGGTTTGAAGTTTAGGGCGCGGAGCGCGCGCACGCCGCCCACGCCGAGCAGCACTTCCTGCATCACGCGGCGGTCAAGGTCAGACCAGTACAGGCGGGCGGTGAGCAAACGGTCGAATTCGGTGTTGCCCTCGACGTTGGAGTCGAGCAAATAGAGCGGAACGCGCCCGACGCGTACTTCCCAAATTTGCAGGGCAACGTCGCGATCTGGAAATTCGATTTGAACCGTGACGGGTTTGTCGTTTTTTGTGACCAGTGAAACAGGAAGGTGCTCGAAGGTCAACGGGTTGTTGATCGCCTCCTGCCAGCCGTCTTCGCTGATGCGCTGTGAGA
>CAILWD010000264.1 GCA_903837815.1 uncultured Chloroflexota bacterium
CCGATCTGGACCTTCAGATGCCGGTGATGGATGGTCGGGAAGCCATACGCCTTTTGCGAAACGACCCGGACCCATCGCTTTCGGTGATTCCGGTGATCGCGCTGACCGCCTTGGCCATGTCTGGCGACCGCGAAAAGTGCATGGAGGCTGGCGCAAGCGAATACATTAGCAAGCCCATTATCCTGACGCAATTACTCGAGCAGGCTGGGAATTTATTGAAAGACAAGGAAAGATAAATGGTTTGAATCAGACCATGCAGGAGCAATGATGATAAGCGCATCCCCTAAAATCCTGGTCATTGACGACAAAGTAATGATCCAAAACTTTCTTGAAACGCTGCTTGCCACAGAGAATGTGGAGCTTCTTTTTGCGGAGAATGGCGAAAAGGGCTTAATGATGGCGCGCGAATTTCAGCCGTCCGCCATTCTGCTGGATATAATGATGCCCGTCATGGACGGGTATGAGACGTGCCGTCGCATCCGCGCCACACCCTCGCTCGCCGAGATTCCCGTCATTATGTTGACCGCCCTTGATAATCGCGAAGCCCGTATATCAGGACTTCTCGCCGGGGCGGATGATTTTCTTACCAAACCCTTCGATACCCTCGAGATGAAGATACGGATCAAGAATATCACGCGCCTCAATCGGTACCGCAACCTGCTCGCCGAGCGTTCGCGCTTTCACTGGGTGGTAGAAAACGACGAGAAGGGATATCTTATCCTCAATCACAATGGAGATATTCAATATGCCAACCAGAAGGCACAGGTTTATCTCCACCTGCCGGAAGCCCATGCGGGCGTCAATTTTGTAAAGCAGTCAAAGTTATATTACCATTTTCACTCTCTCGAAAACGACCAGGATGACCACCGTGGCGGCGGAAACGTCATTTATCTTGTGCAGCCTGAATCTGAGACGGCGCGAGCATTCTGGCTGCGGGTGGAAATATTGAGGTCTTCGTCAGGAACGGAAAGCCACCACCTCGCGCGCATCAGCGATGTTACAGATAAAATGTCCACCAGTCAGGATATTCGCAAGGTTCATTTATTGGTGGCGCACAAGTTGCGTACACCCGTGTCGCTACTTTACAGCGGCATGGACCTGTTGAATAAAAGGATGGATTTGATCCCAGAGGAGGAAATCAAATCGACGGTCAAGGCGGCATGGAAAAGCGCGGAGCGCCTGGTGCTGCAGGTGCAGGATATTCTCATGTATCTGGATGCCCCTGTCGAGCTTGCGGGGGGCGCGCCCTTTGTTGTCAGCGACCTCGAAGAGATGCTGGACTCGGTTTGTGAGGCGCTGGAACTGGATCACGTGTCCATTTCACTGCCCATGCCGCTGTTAAAACATAAACTTGGCATTTCACGCGAAGCGCTGGAATTGATCGCTCATGAGGTGCTGGAAAATTCCAAGAAATTCCACCCATCTCATAAGCCGAATATCGAAGTGCGCATCGAACTGCGGACGGGAAACAGCATCCAGATATTATTTATGGATGACGGGCAATCCATGACGGCAGAGCAGATCATGCTTTCCAGAATGCCGTACTCCCAGGGCGAAAAATGGTTTACCGGCGAAATCCCCGGCATGGGGTTGGGGATACCGCTGGTTTTATCGCTGGTCTGGCAGGCGGGCGGACAATTTCGCATCGAAAACCGCAGCAGTCAGGCTGGGGTGTGTGTCAGCCTGAATTTGCCGATATTGGCGCAGGAAAGGCAGGAAGCATAAACATGAAACCAGTAGTTTTGGTGGTGGATGATGAAAGGATCGTCCGCGATACGCTGGATGCTTTACTTGGCATGGATTACCAGCTTTACTTTGCAGAGAATGGCGTAGAGGGGCTGGCTCTTGCGCTTCAGGTTCTGCCCGATGTCATCCTGCTTGATGTGATGATGCCGAAAATGAACGGATTTGAGACGTCCCGTCAAATTCGGGCGGGCAGGCTCCTGGCAGACATCCCCATTATCATGATCACCGCCCTCGAAGACCGCGATTCACGCCTGGAGGGTTTGCGCGCCGGCGTGGATGATTTCATTGCCAAGCCATTCGACAGCATGGAATTGCTGGCGCGCATTCAGACTATTACGCGCTTGAACCGGTACCGGCGCATTGTCGAGCAACGCAGTCAACTTGAAGAATTACACAAAGAATTGTTGATCTCATATCACAAGACCATCGAAGGCTGGTCGAACGCCCTTGACTTGCGCGACAAGGAAACCGAGGGGCATACCCAGCGTGTTACCCAAAAATGCGTCGAGTTTGCGCGCGCGGTGGGGGTTGGCGAGGAGGATTTGGAGTTTATCCGCATGGGAGGTTTGCTGCATGATGTCGGAAAACTGGGCGTGCCTGATGCCATTCTCCTCAAACCGGGCAAACTTACAGACGACGAATGGAAAGTGATGCGTATGCACCCCGTGTACGCATATCAATGGCTTGCCCCAATCAGTTTTCTCAAGAATGCGGTGGATATCCCCTATTGCCATCACGAGAAATGGGATGGAAGCGGATACCCGCGCGGGCTCAGCGGAGAGGAGATACCGCTCTTTGCGCGCCTGTTTGCCATCGTGGATGTCTGGGATGCGCTAAGTTCAGAGCGTCCATATCGCGCCGCCATGCCCAAAGAGGAAGTTGTTCAATATATCCGCGCCCAGTCAGGTTCCCACTTTGACCCCGCATTGGCGTCTAAATTTATCGATATGCTCAGCCAATCGAATGAAGAAAATGGGAAGTGAAATTTGCCACAACCTCGACATCGGTATACAACAAGTTTTACTATCATCTCCCCGCCATACTACATATCACTTCGACCTGACCACTACCAAAATTTTTTCAGACGTCGCCCATGAAACCAGTCATCAAACAACTCCTGTTCCTCTTCCTGCTCAACCTGGCGCTTGCCTTCGCCATTAAGAGCATCACCAATCACTATGGCATCAAAAATAACAAGATGTCGTTCGACCATGCCGTTTGGGTCTTCACCGCCGAAATGGGCAACGACTCCTGGAGACCGATGCAACTGGCATACGACCATTGGACCGCATCGGGAAAGCAGAGCCTGCTTTACACCGACCTGCTTCTTCCGGTCAAGGTGAAATTTCTCTACCCACCCACCGCGTTGCTGTTGACACAGTTCATCAACACCAATAACATCGACCCGCTGGCATTTTCGACCGCCGCAACGATTATTTTCCTTTTCCTGATGGCTGGGGCGGGCGTTGCAACGATGTTGCATATCTACAGGATGTATCAGGCGCCTCAACTTTCCCCCACAGAACAAGCCGTCATAGGAATCTTGTTGACCCTCCTGCTCTTCACGTTCTATCCGGTTGTGAAGGCGGCCACCCTGGGACAGATGCAGGTCTGGTTGAATGCGTTTTTTGCAATCGCCATCCTGTGTTATATCACCGGCTGGGATATCCTTGCCGGAATCATGCTGGGATTAATGGCATCCATAAAGCCGCATTACGCGCTATTCATTCTTTGGGGCTTGTTGCGGGGCAACAAAAAGCTGGTCATCGCCATCACCGTCACCGGGCTTGCGGGAGTCTTGCTGGGAATGCGGGAGTTTGGCTTTGCGATGTATCTCGACTACCTGAAAGGTTTGAGTTTTGTTACGCAACACGGCGAATCGGTATACACCAACCAATCGTTCAACGCCCTGGCAGGACGTTTTTTCAGCGTCCGCTACCCGGAGCTTTTCAACAACCTGAGATGGAACGCCTACCGCTATCCGCCGTACAATGTCTGGGTATTCGCATTCACCCAGATTACCTCCATCGCAATCCTGTTGATCACTCTGGTAAAGACAAAAAGCCAAAGCGGCGAATCAAAACTGGCAGATTTCCTGTTGATGGGGTTGGGGGCGACCATGGCATCCCCTATTGCCTGGGAACATCATTACGGCATCTTGTTCCCGGTCTTCGTTTGCGTGTGGCTGACGATGTGGTTTGGCGATACCCCATTGAAAAACACCTGGGCAAAGGCTGCCTTTGTCCTGCTTTACCTGGTCGCTGCGAACGTGTTCCCGTTCACGAAATTCATAGCAGATTCCTATATCAACGTTCTGCAATCCTACCTGCTGATAGCGGCAAGCGGATTGTTCCTGATTCTGCTTTTGATAAAGCACCCGATCAAGAGCAGGGCAAACGCCTGAAATAAAAAAATCAGCCTCAACTTGGGGCTGATTTTTTGTTTGGGAAAGCGTGTTCTACAGAAGGTTTAGCCTACGCGCTCTGGGTGAGTATGTTACTCCAAATATTATCGGCGCGTCTTTTTAATTTTTCATTCCCCTTGACTTTGTCACGCCCATGCATGACAGTAGTATGGTCGCGGCCAAGCAACTCGCCAACCTGCGGAAGAGATACGCCATGCAGTTCGTATAAAATATACATCGCAAGCTGGCGCGGAACGGCAACTCTAACTGAACGATTCTGCCCAACGATATCATCCACGCTAACGCCTTCGCGCTCAGCTATCACCTCGATAATTTTGCCGGGTTGAATATTTCGCCGCTGCGGCAACAAATCCGATAAAGCCACCTCCACCAAATTTGGCGTGAGGGCAGAGCCGCTCAGATCGGCAAACGCAATAATGCGATTGAGCGCACCTTCCAATTCGCGGATGTTGGACTGAATTTGCTTGGCGATGGTTTCCAGGATTTCATCGGAAATTTGACGTCCTGTACGTTCGGCTTTGGAGCGCAGGATGGCGAGGCGGGTCTCGAAGTCGGGGGCTTGAATATCGGCGGTCAGTCCCCACTCGAAGCGGGAGCGCAGGCGTTCTTCCAGCGTCACCAAAGACTTGGGAGGGCGGTCAGATGAAACGATGATCTGCTTGTCCTGTCCG
>CAILWD010000265.1 GCA_903837815.1 uncultured Chloroflexota bacterium
CGAGGAAGGCGAGGATGAGCCAACTGTTCACTGTCCATGTTTCCTTCAAGATGAACGGGATACCGAGAGTCGCTGTGAAGAGAAACCCGATCAGGTTGCTTTCCGCGGGGTTGCCATCCTTTTGGGCGCGGAAGGAGACGATCATCACCGCCGAGGTCACGCCACTGAGGATGGCAAGCAGGTTGCCGTAGAATCCTTCGGGGCTGAGTTGGTCGCCGAAGAAAAGCGTCAACCCGACGAAGATGACCAGCATGGAAAACCAGTCTGTGCGCGAAGGTTTTTCCCCCAGAAACCAATATGCCATCAGCATCACATAGAGCGGCGCGGTGTATTGCAGGAAAATCGAATTCGCCGCAGTGGTCAGCTTGGTGGAGGTGATGAACAGGAACTGCGTCAAAATGAATGCTCCTGCCGCCGTCAATTGCCAGCGATTGAACCGCGTTGGGATGCGGCGCAGGTAAATCAGGAAGACGACGCTTCCGAAGATGCTTCGTCCAGACAGGATGGCGAGGGGCTGCCAGTCCATGATCTTGACCAGCACTCCGCTGGTGCTCCACAGAATGGCGGCAAGCACAAGAAAAAGAATCGCCTTGCGGCGTTCTGAAATCGAATCCATTGATTCCTCACAAGGCTTTCATTTGCAGTTTGGCAATATGATATTTTTGGCGGGCTACTTTCTCCGCTCTTCCAGCGCCTTGACCAGCAACTCCTTCGCCACATTCGGGTCGGCTTTGCCTTTGGTGGCTCTCGCAACTTGTCCCATGAGCCATTGGACGATGGTCTCTTTGCCTGCGAGGAATTGTTCCACCTCTTTTGGATTATCGTTCAAAACTTTATCGATGGTCTCTTGAATGAAGCCTGTATCTGAAACCTGGGCGAGGTTTTTCTCTTTTACAATTTGAGCGGGGTCACCGCCGTTCTTGAACATTTCGTTCAGCACAACTTTTGCCGCGTTGCCGCTGATGACTTTATCCGTGACCAAATCTACCAGTTGGGCAAAGGATTCTGGGGAGACGGTTACATCTTGAATGTCGGTGCCTGAGTCGTTGAGAATCCGCATGAACTCGCCAGCCATCCACGAGTGGACGGTTTTGGCGGGGCTTTTGGCTCTCGCCGCCACGCGCTCGAAGTAGTCGGCGAGGGAACGCTCAGAGGTGAGAAAACGCGCGTCGGACAGAGTCAGCCCAAAGTCAGAAACGAAGCGCGCGGTCTTGGCTTCGGGCAGTTCGGGCAGTCTTCCGCGAATCATCTCCACCCATTCATCGGTCAACTTGAGGGGAGGCAAATCAGGCTCTGGGAAGTAGCGATAGTCGTGCGCGTCTTCCTTCGACCTTTGGCTGGTGGTCACACCCCGAACATCGTCCCAGCCGAGAGTTTCCTGCAAGACCACGCCGCCTTCTTCGTAGATTTTCGTCTGGCGTTCGATTTCATATTGCGAGGCGCGGACGAGGGCGCGGAAGCTGTTGAGGTTTTTGATTTCGGTGCGGGTGCGGAGTTCATCACTGCCGACGGGGCGCACGGAGACATTCGCCTCGAAACGCAGCACGCCCTTTTCCATATCGCCAGAGTTGACGCCGAGGTAGCGCAAAATGGCGCGGATTTTGGTGGCGTAATCCAGCGCGGCTTCGACGGTGTGCATGTCTGGCTCGGAGACGATTTCGAGCAGTGGGACTCCCGCGCGGTTGAAATCGACCAGCGCGGCGCCTTTTTCGTGAGACAGTTTTGCGGTGTCTTCTTCGATGTGGGCGCGGCGGACGCGAACCCGAAGTGGGGTTTCTCCGTCCTGAATATCGAGCCAACCCTTTTCAGCGATGGGTAGTTCGTATTGCGAAATCTGGTAGCCTTTGGGCAGGTCGGGATAAAAATAATTTTTGCGCGCGAAGGTGTTGTGCTTGTTGATGGTGCAGTTGAGGGCGAGTCCCACCAGCGCGGCGAGTTCGGTGGCTTTTTTGTTGGCGACGGGCAACGCGCCAGGCAATGCCGTGCAAACGGGGCAGATGTTGGTGTTTGGCTCAGGCGCAGAGCCATAATCGGCGGAGCAACTGCAAAACATCTTCGAGTTGGTCAGCAGTTCGCCGTGAATTTCAAGTCCGATAACGGGTTCGTATTGGGTCATATCGTATCCCTTAAGTTCTGTACACGGATTTGACGGATTTCACGAAGTCACACGGATTTTTTATAAAGAAAAATCCGTTCTTTTCAGTGTACTCAGTGTAATCCGTGCCCAAAGGTTTTATGTGATGGCGGGCAATATCTTATGCCAATCTGTCGCTTGCTGGTAGGCGTGACCGACCTGGAATAATGTCTGCTCGTTCAAATGCTTGCCGATGAGTTGCATTCCGACGGGCATGTTGTTGGAGAAGCCAGCGGGGACAGCAAGCGAGGGAACGCCCGCAGGATTTGTGGCGACAACGTAAATATCGGAGAGGTACATCGAAAGCGGGTCGCTGGTTTTTTCGCCGAGTTTGAAGGCGGTGGTGGGACAGGTGGGGGCGAGGAGAATGTCAACGGATGACAGAGCCGACTCAAAGTCGCGGCGAAGCAGGGTGCGGACTTTCTGCGCTTTGAGATAGTACGCGTCATAATATCCAGCAGATAAAGCATACGCCCCAAGCATAATGCGGCGCTTGACCTCATCCCCAAATCCTACGCGGCGGGTTTGCAGATAAATATCCAAAATCTCTTTGGCGTCATCGGCAACCGAAAGCCCGAAGCGCGTGCCGTCCATGCGGGCAAGGTTGGAACTGGCTTCGGCGAAGAGCAAAAGATAATAAACAGGCAGCGCGTATTTTGTGTTTGGCAGTGAGACTTCGTGAACTTCCATGCCGAGTTTTTCAAACTGGCGAATGGCTTCTTGAATGGCAGATTCAACGCCCGCTTCCATGCCTGCTACGAAATATTCTTTGGGAATGCCCAACTTCATCCCTTTGACAGATTTATTAATGTGTTGCGTGTATTGTGGAACGGGAGCGTTGTAAGTTGTGCTGTCGTGTTCGTCGTTGCCCGCAATCGCTTCGAGGACGGTGGCGCAGTCGTAGGCGTCGCGGGTCATGGGTCCGATGCTGTCGAAGGAGGAGACGAGGGCAATCAACCCGTAGCGGGAGACGCGCCCATAGGTCGGCTTGATTCCTGTCACGTTGCAGAATCCCGCGGGCATACGCACCGAGCCGCCCGTGTCTTCGCCGATGGAGAATCCGCACAAGCCAGCGGACATTGCCGCCGCCGCGCCGCCGCTCGACCCGCCTGGGACGCGATCCAAATCCCACGGGTTGTGGGTATTGAAGAAGGCGGAGTTTTCGCAGGATGACCCCATGCCGAATTCGTCCATGTTGGTCTTGCCGAGCAGCACCGCGCCAGAGTCCGCCAGTTTTTGGGTGACGGTGGCGTTGTACTGCGGGACGTAGTTTTCCAAAATTTTCGAGGAGCAGGTCGTGCGCACGCCGCGAGTGGAGATGGCGTCTTTCATGGCAAAGGGAATGCCCGTCAGCGGGGTGACGTCGCCTTTGGCGATGCGCTCGTCAGCTTGTTTCGCCTGTTCCAGCGCTACATCATCCGCAATGGTGACGTAGGACTTGAGCTTCGAGTCAACTTCGTGGGTGCGTTGCAGGGTTGCTTGAGTCAACTCGACCGAAGAGATTTGCTTGGTGGTGAGCAGTTCGTGAAGTTCACGGAGGGTGAGGGTGTGTAGTTGCATAAGTTAGATAATTAGAGATTAGAGAATAGAGATTAGTGAGCGGAAAGTGGAAAACAGAGAGGTTTTACTACTCTCTACTTATCTATTCTCTACTCATCTCCAAGAACCGTTGGCACTTTGACATAGCCGCGTTCGGAGTTCGGGGCGTTTTTGATAAATTCCACGTGGCTCATCGAAGGCTTGACCACGTCCTCGCGCAACACGTTTTCGGCGTTGGCGATGTCCGACGCGGGCGGGACGTTCTCCGTGTCCACTTCGTTGAGCATGTTGAAATACTCGATGATCGCAGAGAATTGTCCGCTGAACTTTTGGGCTTCCTCTTCCGTAATGCCAAGCCGCACGAGGTTGGCGACGTGCTTGACGGTTTTGGTGTCGATTGTTTGGGTAATAAAAACCTCTTAAACATAAAGGACACGAAGTACACAAAGGGTTAAAAGATTTTTTACTTCGTGACCTTTGTGTACTTCGTGTTTAATATCAATTGAACTTGATATGCAACTCTTTCAACTGCTTCGGCTCGACTTCGGAGGGGGCGTCTGCCATCACGTCGCGTCCCGCTTGATTCTTGGGGAAGGCGATGACTTCGCGGATGTTGGGTTCGTCCGCGAGGAGCATGACGAGGCGGTCGATGCCAGGAGCCATGCCGCCGTGCGGGGGCGCGCCATACTCGAAGGCTTCAAGCATGTGACCAAACTTGGCTTGAATTTCCTCGTCGGTCAGCCCGAGCATTTGGAACATCTTCATTTGAATATCGCGGCGGTGGATGCGGATCGAACCCGAAGCCATCTCGTAGCCGTTGCAGACCATGTCATAGGCGTCGGACATCACCGCGCCAGGGTCGGTGTCGAACTTGGGAAGGTCTTCCAACTTGGGCATGGTGAATGGGTGATGTTCCGACTCCCATGCTTGATTTTCCTCGTTCCACGCGAAGAATGGGAAGTCCACGACCCAGGCGAACGCCATCATTTCCTTGTCGGCGAGGTCGAGTTTATCGCGGAACCAGAGTCGCAGTCCGCCGAGGGTCTTGTTGACCACGGCGCGGACGTCTGCCGCAAAGACAATCAGGTCGCCATCTTTCGCGCCCGTCCTGGATTTGAGCGCTTCCACTTCTTCGGGCGTGACGAACTTCGAGGCGCTGCCCTTCACGCCTTCGGCTGTGATGCCAAGCGTGGGCATTCCCTTCGCTCCGAAAGTTTTCGCCACTTCTGTAAGCGCGTCCACTTCCTTGCGGGACATGTCCGCGCTGCGGGGTGCGACAATGCACTTGATCACGCCACCCGCTTCGAGCGCGGATTTGAAGACCTTGAACTCGCTTTGGGCGAAGACTTCGCTCACGTCCGCCAGTTCCATTCCGAAGCGCAGGTCGGGTTTGTCCGAGCCGTAAAGTTCGACAACTTCACGGTACGAGAATTTCCGCCAGGGGGTCGAGAGCAATTTCTTGTGCGGCGCGACGGCGGGAATCATCTTGGTGAAAAGGTCTTCGACCAGATTCAAAACATCGTCGCGGTGGACGAAGGACATTTCGAGGTCGAGTTGAGTGAACTCAGGTTGGCGGTCGCCGCGCAGGTCTTCATCACGGAAACAGCGCGCGATCTGGAAGTACTTGTCCATGCCTGCGACCATCAGCAATTGC
>CAILWD010000266.1 GCA_903837815.1 uncultured Chloroflexota bacterium
ACCACGCTCCACGCGCCGAAGTTGGTCAGGACGTAGGCGAAGAGGTAGAACAAGCCAGCGGCGACTGAAGTCGCAACTACGTCTTCGTTCCCAAACGGGACGAAAGCCATCAGGATATAACCCGCGTGGGCAATGCTCGAATACGCCAACATGCGTTTGATGTTGGTCTGTGAAATGGCGGTGAAGTTACCGATGATCATTGTCAGCGCAGACAATACCCAGAGGACATCGGTCAAGTCAGCGGAGAGATTGGGGAAGGCGAGAGCGAAGACTCGCAGCAGGGCGGCAAAGCCAGCGATTTTTGCACCTGATGACATGAACGCAGTCACGGCGGACGGCGAGCCTTGATACACATCGGGAGTCCACATGTGGAAGGGGACGGCGGCAATCTTGAAGCCAAAACCGATGAGGAGGAGAGCCGCCCCGATGGTTAGAATCAGGGGTTCCCCTGAGCCTGTCGAAGGGCTGGAGGCTGATGCCACAATCGCACTCAGGGATGTCGTCCCAGTCGCGCCAAAGACCAGCGCAATCCCGTAGACGATAAATCCAGTCGAGAACGATCCGAGCAGGAAGTATTTCAATCCCGCTTCTTCCGATTGCAAATTGGGACGAGCGAAAGCCGCAAGAACGTACAGCGGAATGGAGAGCAGTTCAAGCGCGAGGAAGACGATGATGAGGTCTGAGGCTTGGGTCATCAACAACATGCCCGTGATGCTGAAGAGCATCAGCGAGTAATATTCGCCGCGTTCGATGCCCATGCGTTTGAGATAGCCGTAGGCGAGGGCGATGCCAAGCAAGCCGCTGATGAGGATGAGGGCGCTGGTGAAGGTTGCAAAGCCGTCGAGCGTGACCATGCCGTTGAAGCCCGTCGCTTCGCGCCCAATTTGGGTGACGGTGAATCCCAAGGTCAGCGCCAGCCCCAATGCCGCGAGAAATGCCGTAATGCCCTTGCGCTCCTTCGGGATGAAGAGGTCAACCAGCAAGAGCACACACGCCCAGGCGATGAGGATGATGAGCGGGAGGATGGTGGAAAAATCAATTTGCGTCATGAACGCTCCGAATTATGTCATTGCGAGGGTGTTCTTCCCGAAGCAATCTCCTGTGATGTGGAGATTGCTTCGTCGCAAAGAGCAAGTGCGCTCCTCGCAATGACATGGGATACTATAAAGGCAACGCGGACAGAAGTTTCTCAACCGCAGGCGCAATCAAGTTGATGAACGGCGCGGGGTAGAGACCCATCCAAAACATGAGAACCAGCAGCGGGGCGACGGTGAGAATCTCGCGCCAGTTGAGGTCTTTGAGTTCGTGCTCTTTGGTGATTTCGCCAGCGGGTCCGAGGAACATCTTTTGGAACATGTAGAGGATGTAAACCGCCGCGAGGATAACGCCGATGGCGGAGATACCCGCGTACCACGCGCTGCCGATTGCTTTCGAGCCGAACGCGCCAAGCAAAATGGTGAACTCGCCGACGAAGCCGTTGAGTCCAGGCAAGCCCATCGAGGAGAGGGCGGAGATGAGCATGATCGTGCCGAAGACGGGCATGAGCTTCCACAGTCCGCCGTAGACTTTGATCTCGCGGGTGTGCGTCTGCTCGTAGACCATGCCGACGAGGAGGAACAACGCGCCCGTGCTGACCCCGTGATTGACCATTTGCAGAATCGCGCCCGTCACGCCCTGCGCGTTGAGCGCGAACAAGCCAAGCATCACAAATCCCAAGTGGCTGACGGAGGAATACGCAACCAGTTTTTTCACGTCCGCTTGGGCGTAGGAGACCGCCGCGCCGTAGATGATTCCAATGGTCGCCAGCAGCGCAATCCATGGGGCGGCTTGGACAGTCGCTTCGGGAAAGAGCGGGATGTTGAAACGCAAAAAGCCGTAGGTTCCCATCTTCAGCAGGACGCCTGCAAGGATGACCGAACCCGCTGTCGGCGCTTCGACGTGGGCGTCGGGCAGCCATGAGTGCAGCGGGAACATCGGGACTTTAATCGCAAAGGCAGCGGCGAAGGCGATAAAAAGCCACATCTGAATATTGGCGGGAATGCCGCCCTGTGCAATCAACTGCGGGACGGAGAAGGTGTTGCCTTCAATCCCAAGCCAAAGGATGGCAAGCAACATCAAAATGGAGCCAGCCATCGTGTAGAGGAAAAACTTGACGGCGGCGTAAATGCGGCGCGGTCCGCCCCACAAGCCGATGAGGAAGTACATCGGCACAAGGGTAAATTCCCAGAAGATGTAGAACAAGAGCAAATCCTGCGCGAGGAAGACACCCATCATGCCGACTTCCAAGAGGAGGAAGAAGATCATGAAATCCTTGACGCGGTCTTCAACGGCTGTCCACGTGGAGAGGATGGAGATGGGCGTGAGCAGCCCCGTCAGCAGGACAAGGAGAATGCTCAAGCCGTCCACTGCGAGATAGTATTGGATGTCCCAGCCCGCGACTTGAATCCACGAGTACCTGGCTTCGAGTTGCAATTCGGGATTCGCCGCCTTGAACTGAGTCAGCACCCAGAGCGAGATTCCAAACGTGAGCAGGGTCGTGACCAACGCAACCCAGCGGATGGCGTTCTTCTGCTCCGATTTTAGGAAGAGAATCACCAGCACGC
>CAILWD010000267.1 GCA_903837815.1 uncultured Chloroflexota bacterium
ATGTCCAGCCTTCTTTTCAGGAACGGCGTTATGGATAAAATCCAGCGGATACGAAGCGCGGGTGTTCTCTGTCAATGTATCGTCGTCGAGATCGATCAAGCGGGTAATCGGGTCGAAGGGGACGTTTTCGAGAATCGTGCCGAAGCGTTTGGTGGTGGCGTAGATTTCAGGCTCGGCGGATTCCGAGAGCCCGATGACTTTGGCGTAACATCCGCCTTCGAAGTTGAAAATCCCGTCGTCGCTCCAGCCGTGTTCGTCGTCGCCGATCAACCGTCGGGTGGGATCCGCCGAGAGCGTGGTCTTGCCCGTTCCGCTGAGCCCGAAGAAGAGGGCAACGTCATCCGCATTCTCTGGATTCACATTCGCGGAGCAGTGCATTGAAAGCACACCTTCCAGCGGCAGGAGATAATTCAAAATCGTGAACACCGATTTCTTGATCTCGCCCGCATACGCCGTGTTGCCGATGATGGCAAGTTTCTTTTCAAAAGACAGACAGATGAAAGTATCGCTGGCGGTGGAGTCCACGCCGGGCGTGCCTTTGAACGAGGGTATGGCGACAATCGTAAACTCTGGGACAAAGCGTTTATATTCCTCGAGCGACTGCGGCAGGATGAACATGTTGCGGACGAAATGACTGTGCCACGCGAGTTCGGTCACAATGCGGACAGGGAGGCGATAATTTTCGTCCGCGCCCGCGTAAACATCCTGCACGAAGACGTCGCGTCCCTGCATGAATCCAAGCAGGCGATCGTACAGCACCTCGAACTTGTCGGGGGCAAACGGGCGGTTGTATACGCCCCACCAGATGCTATCTTCCGAATCGGTGTGACGCACCACAAATTTGTCGTTGGCGCTGCGGGCAGTGTGCTTGCCTGTGTTCGCGACGAAAGGTCCGCCCAAAACGAGGGAACCTTCATTGCGGAAGATGGCTTCTTCGACAAGAGCCTCGGTCGGCAAATTCCAATACGCCAGCCGTAAATTGCTCACGCCTTGATTCGAGAGATTGAAATCCGCCTTGCGCGTCTGGGCAACGGCTTCGGCGGGGGTTTTGATGTTGAGTAGGTTATTCATAGTTCCTCTTGGCAGAGACTAGATAATTAGAGAATAGATGACCAGTCTCTAATCTCCACTCTCTATTCTCTTATAGCCAATCTCGAATCATCTTCCTGTCGCCAATATAGATTTCATTTGGCGAAGTCGGGTCGAGCGCCCATTTGATGCGGGCGATGCCCTCGGTGATGTCCTTGACCGAACCCGCAAACGAGATGCGGATGTGTCCTTCCATGCCGAAGTCCTTGCCTGGCACGGTGACGACCATCGCCTTCTTCAAAAGGAATTTCGAGACCTCGACGGAGTTCCCGTTGAAGGCACGCAGGTCGGGCAGGGCGTAGAACGTCCCCTGTGGCTCGACCAGACGCGCGCCGCTGAAGGTCCGCATTTCCTGTAGAAGAACGTCGCGATTGTTTTGGATTTGCAGACGCAGCGCCTCGACGCCAGATTGCAAGCCGATCAACGCGCCTTCTGCCGCAGCCTGGGCAATCGGCGAGACGCAGGAAGTCGTCTGCGCAAGGACATTGGTCATGACCCGAATCAAATCGCGCGGACCAGCCACCCACCCGACGCGGAATCCTGTCATGCCGTACAACTTCGCCACCCCGTTGACCACGATGATATGCGAGTCGTCAATCTCCTTCTTCGTAAACGACCAGGCGGGTTGGGCGACAACGTGGTCAAAGGTCAACTTGTGATAGATGTCGTCGCAAATCATGAAGATGCCTTTGCGCTCACACAGGTCGACGATTTTTCGTATCAACTCAGGCGGATAGACCGCTCCCGACGGGTTGTTCGGGCTGTTGATGATGATCGCCCGCGTGGAGGATGTCACCGCTCGTTCGATGTCCTCGAAGCGCGGGGTGAAAGTCCCATCTTCGGGCGTGACGATGATGGGAATGCCGAAGCACATCTTGATCATTTCAGGGTATGAGACCCAATACGGCGCAATGACAATGACTTCGTCCTGCGGATTCAAAACCGAATAGAAGATGTCGTACAGGGCTTGTTTCGCGCCGTTGGTGATGACCACATTTTCGGGTGCAACCAGGCGGTCATAATTTTCCTCCGTGTAACGGATGACCGCCTTTCTCATGGAAGGCATCCCTTCGGGCGGCGTGTACTTCACGTCCCCAGTGGTCAACTTCGCGCCTGAAGCCAGAATGGCGGCAATGGGCGTCTTGTTCTTCGGCTCCCCAATCCCCAAATTGATGACCGCTTCGCCGCGTTCCTTCAACTGTCGCGCTTCTTCGTTCAACGCAAAAGTCGGAGACTCGGCGATGTCGCTTGCCAGTTTGCTTAATCTCATGGTTCTCCTTGTGTCATTGCGAGCGAGTGATAACGAGCGAAGCAATCTCCAAGTTGGAACAGAGCTTGTTTCGGGCTATCGCCCTCGCAATGACATTGACTTAAGAAAATAAAATCTGGTCAGGCAAATTGCGCTGACCAGATACACTTCCACTACCGCAGAGAAAGCGGCGCTGACAATAAAATTGTCAGGCAGGACATTCATGAAATTATTATACTATGCGAGGTAAAAGCAAGCGCCCAATGAAGGTAACGCCTCGCATGTAATGAAAGTAACTATTTCGCCTTCGCCTGATTCGCCACAGCGGCGGCTTTCTTTGCGGCTTCTTCGGGGTCGCCGAGATAGTAATTCTTGATCGGTTTCAGGTTTTCATCGAGTTCGTACACCAACGGAAGACCAGTGGGGATGTTGAGTTCGGTGATGTCGGCTTCGGAGATGTTGTCGAGATATTTGACCATCGCGCGGATGGAATTTCCGTGCGCCACAACCAGAACCCGTTTGCCTGATTTGATTTCGGGGGCAAGCGTGGAATGCCAGAAGGGCAACACACGATCCAACGTGATCTTGAGCGATTCGGTGGCGGGCAGTTGTTCGGGAGTTAAACCCGCGTAACGGCGGTCGAATTTGGGATGGCGTTCGTCGGTCAATTCAAGGGAGGGCGGCGGGACATCGTAAGAACGGCGCCAGACCTTCACCTGCGCCTCGCCGAACTTTTCAGCAGTTTCGGCTTTGTTCAGACCCTGCAAAGCGCCATAATGACGCTCGTTCAATTGCCAGGCGCGAATGACGGGCAGCCACTCACGGTCCATTTCCTCCTGAATCACTCCAAGCGTCTTGATGGCGCGCTTCAAGACCGAAGTGTAGGCAACATCAAAATCATACCCGCCTTCGCGCAGCAATACACCCGCTTCATGCGCTTCGGCGCGACCGAGATCGGTGAGGTCAACATCAGTCCAACCCGTGAATCGATTTTCGAGATTCCAAGTGCTTTGTCCGTGACGGACGAGAACCAGTTTATACATGATTTTCTCCTGAGAAAAATTATCGCGCAAATTATACCCTTCACAGTTACAAATTGCGCCTTTTTTCTGGCGTCAAATGCGCGGGTATTGTATAGCCCAAGTTGCCCCGGCATAGTAAAATCACCTCATGCCCAACGACGACATTACCCCGGTTCGACAACAATATCTCGATATCAAACGCGACTACCCCGACACCATCGTTTTCTTCCGCCTCGGTGATTTCTACGAAACCTTCGACGAAGACGCCGAAATCACCGCCCGCGAGCTGGATATCGTGCTGACCTCGCGTCCCATCGGCGGCGGCGCGCGCGCACCGTTGGCTGGCATCCCATACCATGCGGTGGAAAATTACCTGGCGCGGTTGATCGAAAAAGGGTATCACGTCGCCATTTGCGAGCAAGTCGGGGAGCAGCCTACGAAAGGAATTTTCCCGCGCAAGGTGGTGAGGGTGGTGACGCCGGGGACTGTGACCGAACCTTCACTTTTGCCCGGCGACGCGAATAACTACCTCGCCTCAGTCGTTTTGGATTCTACGCTGAAATCTGCTTCTGTTTCCCATACCGACGTAACCACGGGAGAATTTGCCGTCACCGAACTTCCGCTCGAAGCCTTGCGCGCCGAATTGACGAGGCTGCATCCCGCCGAAATCTTATACCCCGATAACCAAACTTTGCCCGACGGCATTTCAGGTCACTTGACCGCCCTGCCCGCCTGGAAGTTCGAGCCGGGCAAGTGCAACGAAACGCTTCTCGCGCAATTCAAATCATCCACGCTGGTTGGGTTTGGATTGAAGGACCACAGCCTGCAAGTGCGGGCGGCGGGGGCAATCGTGCAATATCTCAAAGAAACCCAACCCGACGCGCTCAACCTGCTGACCTCACTCCGCGCCTACAGCCTGAACGAATTCATGACGCTGGACGCATCCACCCGCCGCAACCTCGAACTGGAGGAAACCCTGCGCGGCGAGCGCAAAGGTTCCCTGCTTGGCGCTTTGGATTTTTCCATCACGCCGATGGGCAAGCGGCTGATGCACCAATGGGTCAGTCAGCCGCTTTTGCAGGTGGAGAAAATCAGACAACGGCAAAACGGCGTGGAGTATTTTTTCAGCAACGGCATGACCCGCGCCGAACTGCGCGAGGCGCTGAAACCGCTGGCAGACTTGGAACGCCTCGTCAACCGCGTCATTGCCGGGCAGGCACAGCCGCGCGATTTGGTCGCCATGCGGGGAACATTGGGACAGTTGCCGAAGGTGAAAGAAGTAATTGGTAATTGGTTATTGGAAAGCAGCGGAAAATGGTCAGTGTGCGGGGAAGAGTATTCGCTGCTGCAAGCCGCGCTGGACGACGACCCGCCCGCGACGCTGCAAAACACGGGCGTGATTCGTCCCGGTTATTCGGCTGAACTGGATGGAGTCATCGAAGCCTCGAAACATGCGCGGGATTGGATCGCCAACCTCGAAGGCGTGGAACGCGAAAAGACTGGGATCAAGACTCTCAAGGTCGGCTACAACAAGGTCTTCGGTTACTACATCGAAATTTCACGCGGAGCGGCAGACCGCGCACCGGAGAATTACATCCGCAAGCAGACGCTGGTCAACGCCGAGCGCTTCATCACGCCAGAGATGAAGGAATACGAAACGCTGGTCTTGAATGCGGAAGAACGAATCAAGGAAATCGAGACGCGGCTATTCCGCGAAGTCTGCGCGGAACTGGCGAAGGTTGCGCACAAGATTTTGACCACCGCCCGCGCCATCGCCGAGTTGGATGTGCTGTCCGCTTTGGGTGAGGCGGCAGCTTTGGGCGGCTACACCAAGCCCGAAGTCCACGAAGGCAGCGAGATGGAAATCCACGAGGGGCGGCATCCAGTTGTGGAGCAGTTGCTGAAATCCGATAGATACATCCCCAACGATGTCATCTTCGAAAGAGGCGAGATCGTGCGCGTCATCACGGGACCGAACATGTCGGGTAAATCCACCTATCTGCGGCAGGCGGCATTGATTACGCTGATGGCACAAATGGGATCGTTCGTGCCTGCGGCGTCGGCAAAGATCGGGCTGGTGGACCGCATTTTCACCCGCATCGGGGCGCAGGATGAAATTCACGCGGGGCAATCCACCTTCATGGTCGAGATGGTCGAAGCAGCGAATATTTTGCATCACGCCACCTCGCGCTCGCTGTTGATTTTGGACGAGATCGGGCGCGGCACTTCAACCTACGATGGACTTTCGATTGCATGGGGAATCATTGAATACATCCACAACCATCCGCACCTGCGGGCGAAGACGTTGTTTGCCACGCATTATCACGAGTTGACCCAACTCGCCGACCTGCTGCCCGGAGTCCGCAACTACAATGTGGCAGTCAGCGAGGCGGACGGCAAGGTGGTCTTCCTGCATAAAATTATCGCGGGCGGCGCGGACCGCTCGTACGGAATCCACGTGGCTCAACTGGCGGGACTGCCCGCGCCTGTGATTCAACGCGCCAATGAAATCATGGCGGAACTGGAAAAGACTTCGGGAAGGGCGGTGAAGATCAATCCGCACGCGGCACAGCAAATTGCGCTCTTCCCCGAAACCAGTCCCCTGCTCGATGACTTGAAAGAATTGGATGTCAATTCGCTTTCCCCCATCGAGGCGTTGAACCGCTTGTTCGAGTGGCAGAAGAAATATGTAAAGTAGTTTGCTAAAATATGAGCGCATTCAAGGCGAAAAGCTTCGCGTCAAGCATCGCCGAAGCGCATGAAAGACAAAACCTCCGCGCCAAAATGGACAGCCGTCATGGCAACTCAATCCAAAGAAGCAGAAAAATTCTTCCTGATCCTGACTGCCTTTTTTGGGCTGTACGTTCGTTTGTTTCCAGTGCTCAAAGCAGATTTCCCTCTCGTCGACGGCGGGATGTTCTATACCATGATCAAAGACCTGCAGGCGGCGCATTTTTCCCTTCCCGCATTCACCACATATAACCAGGCTCAAATCCCGTTTGCCTATCCACCCCTCGCGTTTTATCTTACAGGAATCATAAACAGCCTGACAGGCATCCCCCTGCTGGGCATCATCCAGTGGCAGCCGCTTCTCATCAGCATCCTGACCCTCCCCGTTTTTTATTATCTCGTCAGGCAGGTGACTGGCTCAGAAACGCGGGCATCGCTGGGGACGCTGATCTTTGCGCTAACCCCAAATTCCTACTGGTGGAACATCGTCGGCGGCGGATTGACCCGCTCACTGGGGGCGCTCTTCTTCACCCTTGCCGCCATCAGCGCGTGGAAAATGTATCGCGAAAAAAAAACGATTTGGGTCGCCGCATCAATTCTCAGCGGAGCGCTTGCCGTGCTCAGTCATCCCGAATGGGCTTTGCAATCGGTTGTTATTTTCAGCCTGTCATGGGTCTTCTGGGGCAGAAACAGGCAAGGAATCAAAAATTCAATCCTTGTGATCATCGGCGTTTTGTTGTTGACCGCCCCCTGGTGGCTTGCCGTCATTCAACAGCATGGCATTGCCACCCTCCTCCGCGCCGGGCAAGCGACTCATTCCCGCTGGCTGGCGTGGACAATTCTGTTTGCGCTTTCCTTTACCGGAGAATATACGCCGGTGATTGCCGTGTTCAGCCTGATCGGACTCTTCATTCAAATTGCCAAACGCGATTATTTTCTCCCGCTTTGGGCAACCCTTTGTCTGGTTGCCGACCCTCGCGGCGGGATTCCCGCCTCGATTTTTCCCTTCACGCTCCTGGCTGTATCCGCCATCACAGATGGAATTGCGCCCCGGTTATTTCCGCCAGCAGAGCAAAACGAGAACGTCTGGACACGCGCGCTTTATTTCAATGCCGGCAGACTATTCTTTGGGTTCTTTGTGATTCTCTTTCTCTATAATGCCTACAACGTTTCGGAGACTCTATCATATCAATTATTGGGGGCCGAGGAAATGAAAGCCATCGCATGGGTCAGGTCCAACACCGAACCGTCGGATGGTTTCTTAATTCTGGACGAAGAGGGCAATCCCCTGCTTTCACCGTTTACCGAGTGGTTTCCTGCCCTAACAGAACGGCGCAGCGTTGCCACTATTCAAGGCACGGAATGGCTGGCGGGAAACAAAAATTACAGCAAACAAACCCCCACGATAAACGGTCTGCATCAATGCCTGTACGCAGAGGTGGAGTGCCTGTCTGCCTTGCATGGAAAAGCGGACGAATATAAATTTATCATCATTTCGTCGAAAAAAAACGTCCCCCTGCTTCACTCTCTCGAAGATCATCCAATCTTTAAACAGGTTTACGCATCATCCAGAATCAAGATATTCCAAGTCACACGGGAAGCAATCGATTTGGGAAATCTCTGTCGCCGCTAATTTCCACAGGCGAAGACCGCGTAATAGTTGTCGAGGTATAGAGGAGCCCTCTCGCGTTTCAACGCATCGAGAGATTCCCATAATGGGTCGGTTTCGACAATCACAATCAAGTTGATTCCATGAACTTTGCAGAGCGCGTCGATCGAAGCCCAATGCTGGACATTTTCCATTTCAAAAATTTTACCGACTGCGTCAACTTCGTCCTCGTACTGATCCAGCGGCACTCCATAGGCTGTGCGGTCAGAAATGACAGATTGGCGCATCCCATATAATCCGCTCGGACGGTTAATGGCCTCATGTGGGTTGTACTGGATAATGACCTCTTTGGGCTGGGTTTGATCAATGAAAGTATACGCCTGACGCGCGGAAAAAATACGATACCCTGATTCTGAGCCAAGCGCAATTTGGTCGGCAAAACGAAGCAGGAAAATATCCAAAACAGTGGTGGAAAAACCAAGCGCAATCAAAACAACCAGGTTGTATTTTGTCGCAGGAGATATGGTTGGTTTTTTTTGTGGTGAAACGAAAATACGCTCCAGCACATCCACGCCCCAAATCAACAAAACAAATTGTCCCGGCAACCAAGCGCGCCAGCCGAGGTCATTGTTGTCAATCACAGTGGAGCGGATGAATGTGCCAATGCAAAACGAGGCGCCCAGCAGAAGAATCTCGGCGAAATAATATGGATTTTTGCGCAGGTGTGTTTTGTTCATCTTTAACCAAATAATCGCCGCAAACGCAAAAAAGCCGAGTTCGAAAAAGTAATTAATAGGCAATAGAATGAGGCGGATTAAATACATCCACAATGAAGGTTCTTCGAAAAATACATCTGCCATACGGAAAGATCGAACTGTGAGAGCTACAGGAAAAGCGCCTGTTTCTCCTCCGCCGCCGCCCGACCACAACCCGAATAAAAATGGCCCAGCCAAAAGGATTGCGACAACTCCTGCAAAAGTCATCGATGGAAGAAGTGTGCGATTTTCCTTCTGGAAATACAAAGATGACATCCAAGCCGCCCAGAAGAGAACAAAAACAAATGTAACCCAAACGGAAAGCCCAAGGGCAGAAGCAAAAGCAACGCCTGAAAACGCAAGCGTGGCAAACTGCCCGGCTCGTGATTTGTCGCACGCAGAATGAACAAGCATCACCCCGACAAAACCGGCAATCAGACCCGCCACATGGTGGGGAACCCATAGAAGGGAGCCGGCCCAGGCGGTAATCTGTTCATTCCAATGTTCAAGATCGCCAATCATCCTGTCTCCGGTGCGTAAAAAAACCACTGATGGGAGGATATCCAGCCCGGTAATTGCAAGGGAGGCAATGCCAATGAAAGCCCGTCGCCATATTGGGGTCTGATCATGCCCGTTGCGCAGGCGGAGGTAGAAGGAAATGGTTGCCATGAGGGCAAGTCCGCACCAAAGGATACTGGCAAATAAGGCGGTGCGGGCATTTACCAACGATCCGCCCATGCAGTCCACGATGCTTCCGAGAATGTACCAAAAAAAATATAAGAAGGTTAACTTCACATAGTGACCGGGATAATAGCTGGGGTTAATGGGCGGGACGCCCGTGCGTGTCATTGCGTCAATGATGGAAACCCTGGTGGTGTGATCGTAGGACATCACGCTAAAATACAATTCGTGATCACCCAACTGCAGGTCTACAAGGGAGAAAGTGGATAAAACCATCCAGCCGAAAATAACCAATAACAATGCCCGCCATGGTCCATCCTGGAATGATGGCAGTTTTTCGTAAAGCATCAAAACCGCAAAAACCAATGCAACAAGGAGTGTGACAATCAGCGCAATAGTCGGGGAAAACCAGCTTATTGTAAGATAATACAAGATGGGGCTTATGGCAACTGAAAGCAGTAGAGAGATTGTAAATCTTGTAAACAGAAAACGCGATCGAAACTCAAAAAGATTGAAGAACCAGCCAAATACATATCCCGGGAAAATAATTACAAATGGAAACAGGGAAAAAGCCAGGAATACGCCGAAAACATCTTGAAGTGTAAAGTTTGAAAACATGGATCCTTCCAGGGATTATGCGCGCGAATTTTTTCCGAATTGCCACAAACCCAGTAGCCCCCACAAGCAAATTACAAGATATCCCAATGCCTGACTGACCAGAATAAAAGCAAGCGCGTCTGCTTTGGATATTCCAAACGGCGCAAGAATTGTAACTGTCACAAATTGGTAGACGCCAACATAGCCTGGTGTGGATGGAATGGCGCTGGAAAGCCCCAGAGCGGCAAGAAGAACGAAAGCCTGCGAAAGCAGGAGGCGCAGATTAAGCGTATAAGCCAGCAATACCACTCCCAGTCCATCCATCAACCAGATCAATCCTGTAAGCCCGGCAAACTGGAGGATGCGCGTCAAACCATGGAGCGATTTCAATCCGCCGATGAAGTGTTGAAGAAAGTGATTCAATTTATTCTTTTTAGATTCATTCAACACAGGGAGAATCAAAATCAAACGCCCGATCGTCGCATTGAAACGCGGGAGGGTAAATATGATAAACAAGCCAGCCAGGCCAAAAACCGAAATACTCTTCAATGCGTTCTGAAAGGCGGGAGAAACAATGCCCGTAAACGACAACGCCAGTGCGCCCAAAGCAATCAAGGCGATTACGTCCATTAAACGTTCCACCAGTCCTGCAGCCAAGGCATAGGACATGCTGATATTGTTTTGTTTTCCCAGATATGCGGCGCGGATAAATTCTCCGGCGCGTGCAGGAAGGATATTGTTTCCCAAATAGCCCGCCATGTTTGCCCAGAAAACATTGGGCAGGGGAAGTTTCTTCTCACCGCTCAACAAGACGCGCAAACGCAAGGCGCGGACAAGAAAAGTTGCGCTGCTCCAAAGAAATACGAACGGCAGGTAGACATAACGGGCGTTTTTAAGTGTCACGAAAAAGGCGCGCCAATTGAGGTCTCGAAGGGTAAGGTAAAGTAAAAATGCCGCCAGGAGGATGGAAACAACAACCATCCAGCGGTTACGCGCAGACGGTGCATCTTTCTCCATCCTCGCAAAAGCGGAGAACAAGCCTTTGGGTTTCAAAAGTTGATCCGTTCTTTTTCGATCACCAGCGGGCGGCGCATAACCTGTGTATAGATCGCGCCGATATATTCGCCAACAATGCCAAGGAAGAGCAGTTGCACAGAACCGAGGAAGAAAAGTCCGATGACAATTGGGGCAGAGCCAAGAGAAAATTGAAACCAAAATATTAATTTGTAAAGCAGATATATGAATCCGACAAGAAAACTTACAAGGGCGGAAAAAAAGCCAAACATGGTGGCGAGGCGCAGGGGGATTTTTGTGTAGTTGGTGACGCCCAGCATCGCCATGTCGTAGAGGGTGTAAAAATTATTCTTTGTGATGCCGCGTTTTCGCCGCGGTTGAATAAAGGCAATTTCTGCCATTTCAAAACCTATGTCGGCGATTAGTCCGCGAAAATAGGGGTAAGGGTCGTTAATGGCGCGCAGGATTTCGATTATGCGCTGATCGTACAATCCAAAGCCTGTGTAATTATCAATCAGGCGCACGTCTGACAGGTGGCGCAATATTCGATAATACAGTGACCTGAAAAAATAAAACAAGCCAAACTCTTCGCTCTTGGTTTTGACGCCAATCACCACTTTGTAGCCATCCTCCCACTTGTGAATGAATTCAGGGATCAGTTCGGGCGGGTCCTGCAAGTCGGAGGCTAGAATAATTACAGCATCACCTGTGCCTTGTAGCAGACCATAATATGGAGAGCGGATATGTCCGAAATTGCGCGAATTAACAATGATCTTTACGCGCTTGTCTTTTGCGGCAATGGTCTTCAGGATATTAACTGTTGCGTCAGTGGAGGAATTATCGATGAAGATATGTTCATAGTCAAACGGCATTCCATTCAAAGTTGTTTGAATGCGGGAATACAACTCCTCCACGTTTTCCGCTTCGTTAAAACAGGGCGTAACGATGCTGATTTTTTTCATTTTAAATCTTCCTTTATGTATGCAGACCTAAAATGGCCCTGCATTCTGCCATTGCATTTGTCACTTCTTGCGAAGTTAGATCATTGACGCGCACAAAGTCAAAATTGTTTTGCATCATAATCAAAGCCAGCAGGCTGCCGGTGCGTTTTTTATCCTGTTTCATGACTGCCATCATGGCCTCAGGATCGATTGATTCCGCCGCAGGCAAAACCTTTAAGCTGGGCAGAAGCAGGTTTTGCAAAACTTCATCCGCCAGCGACTTACTTAATACTCCCCGGTTCCTTGCCACAATGTTGGATGCCATCATACCGAATACAACAGCCTGCCCGTGGGGAACAGCAAAATTGGATGTGCTTTCGAGCGCGTGTCCAAAATCATGCCCGTAATTCAGCAGGTTCCGCCGCCCGGTATCAAATTCATCCCCGGTCATATAGTTTAGCTTGACCGCCAGGGAGGCTTGAATCGCCTGGAGTAAAGCGACAGGGTCGCGCTTGAGAATGGACGGGGCAAGTTGAATGAATTTGCGGAAATGCGCTTCACCGCCCATGAGGTGCAGTTTTATCACCTCCCCAATTCCGCTGTAAAAATCAGACTCTTTCTGGGTCTTCAAAAACGGAGTGAAAATGTGAACTTGTGTAGGCGGGAAAAAAGTGCCAACCAGGTTTTTGTAGCCGCGATAATTCAACGATGTTTTGCCGCCAATACAACTATCTGCCTGGGCCAGCAGCGTGGTGGGTATATAAATCCAGTTGATGCCGCGGTAAATCGTCGACGCTGCAAAGCCCGTAATATCCTGTAAGATACCGCCTCCAAATGATACGAGTGTAAGGTTGCGTTTTGCTGACAATTTAACGAAATGGTCATAAAGTTCCTGCACTGTTTCAAGATTCTTGCGGTCTTCATTAATTGGCAAAACAATCACGTCATTGGCCGGTAACGCCTCAAGCAGAGTGGCTGAATATAGATTCCATACGTTTTCGTCAATCACAAAACAGGCTTGTGGATGCTGCGCCAACTGACTGATAAAATCAGGCGTGGATTGTACGAATACATCATAATTGTGGATGCTGGACTGCACTGTAAAACTTATAGACATGAGTAGCCTCCATCCACGATAATGGTTTGCCCCACAAGATACGTATTTTGCTCTGAACACAGAAAAGCAACTACATCGGCAATCTCCTGCGGCCTGGCAAGACGTTGAATTGGAATCTGTTGACTGATTTTCTCAATTTCGGCCGGCGTATTATTCTGGCGCGTCAGGTCCGTCATGACGTATCCCGGCGCAACTGCGTTGACAAGGACGTTGTACGGGGCAAGTTCGACCGCAAGAGACCGCGTCATTCCATTTAGGGCGGTTTTGCTCATTGAGTAACTGATCCGTCCTCCCCTGCTGACAACTCCCCACAAGGAACTGATGTTAACAATACGCCCATAATTTCGCGCCTTCATTTGTTGCGCAAGGAATTGGATCAAACGAAAAGGCGCGAGCAGGTTTATCTGCAGGGTATCGCTTATGTCTCTGCCTTGTATGTTTTCAAGCATTGCGACACGATTGATGCCCGCATCGTTGACCAGAATATCCACCGGTTTTTCCAGGCTGGCAAGATAGGCTTCCACAGATGATTCTGAAGCGAGGTCCAACTCCACGCGGGATGGGGCTAGGACTTTGCAGCCTGAATCAGTTAGTTTACTGGCGATTGCCGCGCCTATGCCGCGTGACGCGCCTGTGACCAGGGCTGTCCGCATTTTACAGACCTCGATTCATTATCTGTTGACTTAGTTCGTCAGATGAATATGGAGTGTCGATCATGTCAATTGTGATGGGCTGGTCTTTGGAGCAAGGCTTGACTAGCTTGTGACCATAGCGCCCAAGCATCAACTCACGAGTGGAGAGCTGGCCCTTTTGCAATGGAATCGCCAGATAGATATCTTCTTCCGTCAGGTTCTGCCCAACTTGAAGGTCATGTCTGGCGTATGCGCCGCGCACATAGGAATCGAGATAGGTCACTTCGCGGTCAAGTGGAATTCTCCGTTCATTTTTGGCTGTCCCGCACATTTCACGAGCTTTATGAAATGCCTTGTAATAGCTGTCAATTTGGGAGGGCAACGAAGAGTAGGGGGCGACCTTAAATCCATCCGAATCAATATCAATATGACGTTCAAACAAACGCACGCCTTTTCCATAACATATATACATGGAGCTTGTCCAATCATGATATTCGTGAGTCGAAATGCCGATCGGGTGATTGGGATAGCGTCTTTTTAGATAATCAATCTGGTGCAATTCCATTTCATGGTCTTCAATCGGGTAGGCCGCCACGCAATGATTAAGGGCCAATGGAATATTTCGATTCTCGAAGAACAAAACAAGGTCATCCATATCTTTGAGGGAAATACCGCCAGTGGATACGATGACGGGTTTTTTCGTTTTTGCAATTTTTTCGAGTAAAAGCCAGTCGTTATTGTCGGCGCTCGCCACTTTGATGATTGGCATTTCAAATTCAACGCACAGATCAACCGATTTTTCGTCAAAAGGGGTCGACATGGGAATGCATCCGCTTTTCCGAATATTGTCCACCAATACGGCGTAATCTTCTTTCGTCAGGCGGGCTTCTTTAATGCGTTTAATGTAGTAGATATCGTTTCGATTGGAAAAGTCTTTGTGAACAAAGGATTCAACATTTCGGAATTGGAGTTTTATGGCGGCGCGGACATTATTGAAACGCACCACTCGTGAATGTTCGCGGATGATCTGAATTCCACGCTCCAATTTCCCCTGGTGGTTATTGGTCATTTCAAGCACAAATAGATCTTCAAAAATGTCGCGAGCATCCATATTGTTTATCTCCTATTATTGGCGGTCAAACGGAACAAGCATGTTTTCGGCAAATTCCCGATCATCAAGAAATGGGGACATGTCTTCCAGACTGGAGGATATCATTTTCCCGTTTGGCAGTTGTCTGGCGCTGACGCGAGGTTCAAACGGCTGTTCGGGGTCAAGAAGCACATCACAGACTGTTGGGCCCAACTGTTCCAGCGCTTGTTGAATGCCGTCATTCATATTCTTGTAATCGATCCTTAAAGCGGGAATGCCATACGCTTCGGCTACTTTAACAATATCCGGAAAGGAAACGCCGCTCTCCCTGCCTTCACCGGTCAGACGCTTGAACATGTTTCTTTGCGACAGCCTGATGGAAACATATCCTTCGTTATTCAACACGAATAATTTCACAGGCAGGCCATTGTGAACGATGGTTTGTAATTCCTGGATGTTCAGTTGCAGGCTGCCGTCTCCCGCGAGGCAAATAACACGCTTGCCTCCTCGCGCAACGGCCGCTCCAATCGCAGCAGGCAGGTCATAGCCCATTGAGGCATCGCCGCTGTTTGCAAATACCATTTGCCCCTTCCTGATATCCGCCGCCTGAAAAGTAACCACGTTTGCCGTACCGTTGCCGCAAATCACTACATCGTCCGGTTGTAGAAATGAAAAAAGACGCTCAATAAAATAATAAGGATTAATGCGCCCGTTTGCGTCATTTCGATGATGGGGAAGAACTGGAGGATAGCGGGATACCCTTTCGCGGCACCATGCCAGCCAATTCTCATGCCTCTTTGCGTCGACTTCGGAAGAAGGAAGTTGCCGTATCAATTCCCTGAGAAATACTTTTAAGTCGCAGGGCAGCGGCATATCTACTTGAATGGTTGGCTTTTTAAATTCGTTCGGATCAACATCTACTTGAATTTTGAAGGCAAATCGGGCAAACGATTTCCAATTGTAACTAACCTGCCTCAAGCCCAATCGCGTGCCCAAAATTATCAGCAAATCGGAATTTTGAACGGTAAAATTTCCAGCGCGGGTGGCCAAGTCGCCTGCGCGCCCGCAGAATAACGGGTCATCTGATGGCAACAAATCAATGGATGTCCACCCGGGGACAACGGGTATCTGTAAAGCACGGATCACCTCTTCAAATTCACTTGACGCGTCCGATAGGCGAATTCCTTTGCCAGCCAAAATCACGGGACGTTTCGCAGTGGCCAGTCTTTTCAATATGTCGGCGCAGGTTTCCTGTAAATGCGCATCCCCCATTATTTGGTCTTCGTCCGGTACATAGCCTTTTAAAGCCGCAGGGTCTACCTGGCTGGACTGCACGTCAACGGGGATGTCCAGCCAGCATGGGCCGGGTCTGCCGGATTTACATAAATACCAGGCCTTTTCCAGGTGATAGCGGATGGTCTCCGGTTCCCGAATCAACACGGCATATTTTGTAATCCCCTTGACCATGCTAATGATATCCGCCTCCTGGTCGCCAATTTGCCTAAGGCCGGGGATATCATACGATGATATGAGCGTTTCACGTTTGACCTGGCCGGAGATCACCAACATGGGGATGGAGTCCACCCAGGCGCCAAACACACCGTTCATGGCGTTGATGCCGCCCGGTCCTGTTGTGACGTTAATTACACCCGGCGTATTGGTCACCCGCGCATAACCCTCTGCAGCCATCGAACAGGCTTGCTCATGATGGTTGAAAACCGGTTGGATTCCCGCCTGATTTCCAATGGCATCGTTCAGGAACATGGCGCCGCCGCCAGTAATCATAAAAACGTGGCGAACGCCAAAATTAGCCAGAGTTTGGGAAATATATTCAGAGACGCGCATTTTATATCCATTCCATTTTCAATTATATTTATACTTGAGGCTGTGATTAAATCTCAGATTTTGAGAGGCGCCCAAAACGTTCAAACAGTGAATCTCTAAGCCCTTCTACTACGATGAGCATCGACATTAGAATCATCAGGATAATATTCATCATCACCGAAATGCTAATATCATTCACGCCGGCGTCAGACAGTGTCTTTGGAAAATAAGCATAATCCTTGGGTATCATTAACAGGCCAAAAATCAGAAGATAAAAAATGTCCAACCGAGAACGATGAGCGGAAATGATGAATAAGTACATGGGCAAGTAAACGTGCATCAACTTGTAATCCGCCGAGATTTGAGGAAGCAACAGCATCGAAAACACAAGAAGGGCAATCTGCCGCCAAAGAATTTTTTCAATGAATACTACATAGGCGGCCAGTGGAAGAAAGGTTAAAGCCGCGACCTTGACATAGGTGGAGAGGAATTGCGGCATATTGACTTTTTCCAGCAAGCCGGTCTCAATGAAAATAATTTTGAAGAAGGTAAACAAAGAAACCCCTCTTTGAACCAGGTTGTCGGCTCCGACAAAAGAGACCAGGGTTGCAAAGGAGAAGTTTGATCCGTGCAATAAAAAGTTAAAATTGGCAACAAAACCGCCTTTAAATAGCGCAAGACTTCCCATCGTCAAAATTGCGGCGATGCCTATTGATATTGCCAGCTCGCCGTACTTCTTTTTCGGCAGGTATGCTACAACCAAGACTACCGGAAAGAGCTTCATTGCAATTGCGACTGCCAAAAACACTGCGCTGAGCGCATAATTTTCCCGAATATAAAAATACATGAACAACAATAGAAATATAAACAGTAGGATCTCAAGGTTACCGCGATCTACTGTGAACAAAAATGGATATGTCAAGAAGGCAATAGGCAGTGTAATATGTAAACCACGAATCAGTGGAGCCTTTTCTCCCCACAAGATAATATGGGTAATTGAAATAAACGCAGTGGAGATGAAGGTAATGAATATGGCTAAAGAGACTTTCAGGGGCAACAGGGTGATCAGATAATCAATGACGTTAACCAGGGGAAACTGCGCGCTTGGTACAATTTCATTAAAG
>CAILWD010000268.1 GCA_903837815.1 uncultured Chloroflexota bacterium
TGACATTGGCCGCCACCCAGCGCATCAAAACCGGCGGACTGGTCACCAGCCGTGAGGGTGCTTTTTCGGTGGGCATCATCGGCATTGAGCCTGAAAAGGAAGTGAAGGTCAACATCATCGGGCAGAACGTCAAGGAAGGCCGCAACATCACCAGCGACGACCTTGATAACATTCTGATAGGCAAAGGCCTTGCCGATGCGATGGGCGTAAAAGTAGGCGACCGAATCACCATGGTCGGGAGTTCGCAACACGAGCAAATGCGCCAGCGCACGATGACCATCGTTGGCGTATACGACCTGGGTCTGGCAGACATGGAGAAGCAGGATGTTTACATCTCGCTTCAAGAAGCACAGGCGCTTTATGAAGTGAATGGTTCAACTGAGGTAGCAATCTTCCTTAATAAGCTCGGTCAGGAAGGCAGCGTGATCGATGCCATGAAACCCGCCCTGCCCGGCTACGAGATTGAATCATTCCAGGCGAATTATCCCGAGCTCGCATCCACGATCAATACCAAGAGTGGTGTGATGAACGTTTTTAGCGTCATCATCATCGCCATTGCGGGCGTGGGCATTCTCAACCTGCTGTTGATGGCGGTCTACGAACGGACGCGCGAGATCGGCGTGCTGGGCGCGATGGGACTCAAGCCGCGCCAAATTTCTTTGTTATTCATTCTCGAAGGCGCGATGATCGGGTTGGTTGGCGCCGCGGCGGGAGTTGTCCTCGGGTTGGCGATCAACGGCTACTTGATGAAAGTCGGCATCGATTTTGGCAGCGCAATGACCCAGGCAGCGAGTTACATGGCGCTGGTGCAAAGCCGTGTCTATCCCACGCTGGGCATCGAGAGACTTCCCATGCGCGTCTCGATGATCGTGCTTATCTCGGCTCTGGCGGCGCTCATTCCTGCCGCTGAAGCCGGGCGGCGCGAGCCTGCCGAAGCCCTGCATTTTGTATGAGGTGAGCCATGATGCAAATTCTAAAAATGGCTTTTCGTGATTTAGGCCGCAACCGCCGGCGTTCGTTCTTTTCTGCGCTGGCAGTGGGCGGCGGACTTGCGCTGTTGATTCTGATGGCATCTGTGGTGGAAGGTGAGATGGGCGGCGCGCTCGAAAACGCCATCAAACTCCAAAGCGGACATATCCAAATTCGAGCGGCGACTTACGATGAAAACAAGTCGAGCCTCAAGTGGGAGGATTTGGTCGCCAACCCCGATGAAATCGCAACCAAGATTGCTGCGCTCGATCAAGTCAAGGCTGCGACTCCGCGTCTGTATGCGACTGGCTTCCTCTCGTCGGGGACTCAATCTGCAAGCGCGAAAATCACGGGCATCGATTCGCTGTCATCCGCGAACGACCCATATCGCGAAGGAATCATCAGCGGAAATTACCTGACTCCCGACGACCGCGAATCAGTGCTGATCGGCAGACCGATGGCGGAAAAATTAAACTTGAAAGTCGGTGACAACGTTGGCCTCTCACTCAACACCGCAGACGGCAATGTCCAGGAACAAACTTTTACCGTGAAGGGAATCTACACCACCAACACGTATGGGTTTGACAGTTCGACTGTTTTCCTGCCGATTACCAAAGTGCAGGCCATGACGCGGACGGAGAATCATGCCAGCACAGTTTTTGTGATACTCAAAGATACAGCGATGACCGACACCGTTGCGCCCGCGCTTAGCGTCTCTTCCGAACTGCAAGTCAAAACTTGGCGGGATTTGAATACCCTGTTCGTGGAATGGGAAGCAATGGCGCAGAGTTATATCGGCTTTCTTTACCTGATCATTTTGGCTATCTCCGTCTCGGTCATCATCAACACGCTGATTATGTCGGTCTACGAGCGTACGCGAGAGATCGGCATCCTTTCCGCGATTGGTATGCGAGGCGGCCGCATTCTGGCGCTGTTCCTTGCGGAATCATCCCTGCTGGCGGTTGGCGGTGTGATCATGGGCTTGCTCATTGGCGTGCTGGCAACCATGTGGTTCAACGTCAACGGATTTTATGTCGGCAACATGGGCTTGCAAGGCATTGCCATCACCGATACCGTTTATGCCAAGTTGACCATGGACAATCTCATTAACCTGACCATCATGACCTTCGTGGCCACGATATTGGCTGGGCTTTACCCCGCTGTGATGGCTTCCCGTATGCAACCGGTCGAAGCCTTGCGCGCTGAAAAATAAAAAATGGACTCCAACGTCCCCCGACGTTGGAAAAACGAAAGTCAGGAGACTTTCGAGCCCACAAGGAGAAATATCATGGAAGTCGTAAAAATCGAAAACGTCACCCGTGTGTATCAAGTCGGAAAGGTCGAGACGCAGGCATTGCGCGGCGTAAGTTTATCAATCGCGAATGGAGAATTCACAGCATTGGTTGGCCCTTCGGGTTCGGGCAAGACCACGCTGCTGCAAATGATCGGCTGCCTCGACCAACCAACCGCAGGGCGTGTCTTCATCAACGGCAAGGATGTCACCACCCTCAATCGAAATCAACGCGCCGATACCCGCCGTGGGACGATTGGATTCATTTTCCAATTCTTTGCTCTGATTCCCACACTTACCGCGTACGAGAATGTAGAAATGCCTCTCTTGCTCAACGGCCACTCGCCCAAAGAACGCCGAGAGCGCGTGATGGATTTACTCAAGGCAGTTGACCTTGTCGATCGCGCCAACAACCGTCCCGATCAACTCTCCGGCGGACAGCAGCAGCGGGTGGCTGTCGCCCGCGCCCTGGCATCCCAGCCAACCCTGATCCTCGCCGACGAGCCAACCGCCAACCTCGACACCACAAACGGCCATCAGGTCATGGACATCATGAAGAAGTTGAACAAGGAAACTGGCGTCACCTTCGTCTTCGCCACCCACGACCCGCGCGTCATCAGTTACGCAGACCGTGTCGTGACTCTGGAAGATGGGATGATCGCAAAGGACACCCAAAAATAAAACCTGTGCAAAACCTGTGCAGTCTGGTAAAATCAGGAGAAACTTGCAAGGGCGCGTTTGAAACGCGCCCCTTTCACGGAGAAAACAAATGAAGAAAGCCCTGTTGATATTTATCGTCATCCTTACCCTTGCCCTGTCTGCTTGCGCCACACCCGCCGCGACGGAGGCAGTCCCCACCGTCTCGCTCGGCTCCGCTGCCGCAGAAGCCCCCGCCGCATCCTCCGGTCAGCCAAGCGCCTCGGCAATCGTTGTGCCGGTCGAAAAGGTGGAGCTATCCTTCCCGCTTTCGGGCGTGGTCAAAACCGTCGAAGTGGAAACGGGCGACGCAGTCAAGGCTGGAGATGTCCTCGCGGCGCTCGACACTGCCATCCTCGAAGCAAAGGTCAGGGAAGCCGAATCCGCCGTCGTCACCGAGCAAACCCAGGTCGCGTACATCATCCGCACCCAGGTGGATAACGAAAGGCTCGAAGCCGCCAAAGCCGACGTTGATCGCGCCCAAGCCGCAGTGGACATCGCCAAAGCCCAACTCGCGCAAGCCACCCTCACCGCGCCCATTGGCGGCACGATTGCATCGGTCGATATTTCGCCCGCTGAATTTGCCAACCCTGGTCAAATCGTGATCGTGCTTGGCGACCTTACCCACTTCCAAATCGAAACCACAGACCTCAGCGAAAAAGACGTGCCGAAGATCGAAGTTGGTCAAAACGCCTCCGTTTTTATCGAAGCGCTCGGTCAGGGTTTCAACGGCAAGGTGGTGGACATCGCGCGGGTTTCTGAAACCGTCGGCGGCGACGTGGTTTTCAAAGTCACCGTCGAACTCGACGACCAGCCCGAAGGCTTGCGCTGGGGCATGAGCGCCGATGTCAAGATTGCGGCTGAATAAGAGGCTGTCATGAAAAAGATTTTTTGGATGACTCTGCCCGCGTTGAGTTTGATTCTCGCCGCATGTGGAGTCAGCGCCCCAGCCGCCACCCCGCCCCCTTCTGCCGCGCCGACAGTTGAATCGGCTCCTTCGGGTCTTCTCCTCACTGGAGGCGTCGTCGCATCTGCCGAAGCCCAGCCCGCGCAAGAAACGCAAATGAGTTTTGCCATCTCCGCGCCTGTGAAGGAAGTACTGGTTGAGAAAGGCGATTTGGTCAAGGCAGGTCAGCCGCTGATAACGCTTTATACGCCCGACCTCGAAGGCGAAGTGACCCGCGCCGAACTCGCCGCCAAAGCAGGCGAACTCGAATATTCCTACTGGATTCCGCGCCGCTGGGATCGTCCGCCCGAAAGAAGGCAGCAAGCCGAAGCTGAATGGAACCAGACCAAATTGACGCTGGAAGTCGCCCGCGCCTCTTTAGCCCAATCCACAATTTACGCGCCATTCGACTCAACTGTGGTGGATGTCAGCGTTCAGTTCGGTGAAATGGCGCAGACAGGTCAGGTGGTCATCACGCTGGCTGACCTGGCTCACATGCAAATCGAAACAACCGACTTGAGCGAACGCGATGTGCCGTCGGTGCAAATCGGGCAGACTGCCAACGTCTACCTCGAAGCGCTCGACATCACGGTCACAGGCAAGGTGACGAAAATCTCACCCATGTCCGAAACCGTCGGCGGTGACGTGGTTTACCCCGTCACAATCGAATTGGACGAACAACCCGAAGGTCTACTGTGGGGCATGAGCGCGGAAGTTGAAGTTGTGGAGTAAGGCTGGCAGGTAAGTAAATGCGATCATCAACAAGTAAACGGTTGCCCGTTTACTTGTTGATGCAAATACACAGGGGGAAAGGCTTTCTTTTATATTTCCATTGTTTCCTGCTTAGCTATTATAATGACCACAGAAACAGGATATAACCATGAAACTGATTCGCATTACCCTTTTAACCCTTCTGCTGGCGCTGGGGTTTTCGTCCCTGGCGGGCGCGCAAAACGACAAACCGCTGGCAATTGTCATGACTGCCGAGGGGCCGATCGTGCCGCCGATGCGGGAATACTTTCAGCGCGGAATCCAAACCGCCGAACAACGGGATGCGGAACTGCTCATCATCGAGTTGAACACCCCCGGCGGCAGCGTGGACACGATGCTGGACATCATTCAGGATATTCGCTCCAGCGAGGTGCCAGTGGTGGTTTACGTTGCCCCGAAGAACGCCATTGCGGGCAGCGCGGGCGCATTGATTACGATGGCGGGTCACGCCTCAGCAATGGCGCCGGATACGGTCATCGGCGCGGCAAGCCCGATTCAAGGCTCGGGCGAGAATATGCAATCCACGTTGGAGAGCAAGGTCAAGGAAACGCTTAAAGCCAAGGCTCGCTCGCTGGTGGAAAATCGCGGCGAGGAAGCCACGCGACTTGCAGAGGCGATGATCGACGATGCGACAGCCGTCACCGCAAAAGAAGCGCTCGACGCCAAATTGATCGACTTCATCGCCGACGACACAGAAGACCTGTTGCAGGCGCTCGACGGATTCAAGATCAAAACGGAGGACGGCGAACGGGCGTTGAACACCGAAAACATCGTCACCGAAAATTTGGAAATCAGTTTCATCGAACAACTGTTGCTGACTCTCACCGACCCGAACATCGCCTTCCTTTTGCTTGCCATCGGCGTGCAGGCGATCCTCATCGAGATTTCCAGCCCCGGCGGATGGGTGGCGGGTTTCATCGGCGCGGTCTGCCTGACACTGGCAATTTACGGCATGGGCGTGCTGACTGTCAACTGGTTCGGGTTGATCTTCCTGCTGATTGCCTTTGTGCTGTTCATCCTCGATATAAAAGCGCCCACGCATGGCGCATTGACGACGGCGGGCGTAGCTTCGTTCATCGTCGGAGCGCTGGTGCTGTTCAACTCGCCTGGCACGCCGCAATTCCAGCGCGTGTCGGTTCCGCTGGTGGTTGGCATGGGAATCTTTCTTGGCTTGTTGTTCTTTGGAATTTTGCTGATTGCCCTCCGCGCCCAGCGCCGCCCGGTCCAGACCGGGAGCGAATCTCTGCCTGGAAAAACAGGATCAGCCAAAACGGCGGTCGGGAGCGAGGGTCAGGTTCAGGTGGGCAGCGAATTGTGGAGCGCAGAAAAAGCCGAAGGGTCAGAACCCATCGGTAAGGGCGACCCAATTGAGGTTGTCGAAGTGCGCGGATTGAGATTGATTGTCAGAAAAAAATAAAGTGTCGAAGTGTCAGGTGTCAAAAGTGTCAGGCGACACTTCGACACGCGACACTTTTGACACAGTTTGAATAAGGATTAAAAAATGGCAGTTACCCCCACCAGAGATAGAGTTAAAACCGAAGCAGACCAACGCCCACCGCGCCGCCCGGATTGGATCAAAGTCCGCGCGCCTTCGGGCAAGACCTTTGAAGACCTGCAAGCCTTGATGCGCTCGAAAGAACTGCACACCGTCTGCGAAGAGGCGATGTGCCCGAACCTCGGCGAATGCTGGGGCAGCGGGACAGCCACCTTCCTGATGCTGGGCGACGTGTGTACCCGCACCTGCGCCTTCTGCGACATCAAACACGGCAAGCCCGCCCTGCTGGATTGGAACGAAGCCGAGCGCGTGGCGCAAGCCGTGAAGTCGATGAACCTGAAACACGCGGTCATCACCTCGGTCAACCGCGATGAGCGGCGGGATGGCGGCGCGCCGATCTTTGCAATGGTCATCCGCCGCATTCGCGAACTGTTGCCGGGCTGTTCGATTGAAGTTTTGATTCCCGACTTCAAAGGCTCCATCGAAGCCTTGAAGATCGTGATGGAAGCCCGCCCCGAAATTTTGAATCACAACGTCGAGACGGTGCCGCGCCTGTTCAAGACCATCCAGCCGCAGGATAATTATGCCTGGGCGGCGGCGACCCTCTCCAACGCCAAGAAACTCGACCCCGAAGTGTTGACCAAATCTGGGATCATGGTCGGCTTGGGCGAGACGATGGACGAAGTCAAGGAAGTGATGCGCGACCAGCGTAGTTGGGGCGTGGACATTCTGACCATCGGTCAATATCTGCAACCGAGCAAGAAGCACTTTGCGATGGATCGTTATTATTCGATGGAAGAATTCGCCGAATTGCGCGATTTCGGCAGGGAGATTGGCTTCAAGTGGGTCGAGTCAAATCCGCTGGTGAGGTCGTCGTATCACGCGGCGGAGCAGGTGCGCGCCTTGAGCGTGGTGCATCGGAAGTTGTACGGAGAAGGCAAATAGCCCGCAAAGCGCGTAAATGGCGCAAGTTATTGCCTTAAACTTCAGTCCGCCCAAAACCTCCTTTTGCCGCAAATTACGCAGGCACAGGCATCCGTGTTGTGGAAATGGAAAGACTTTCAATGAATCAATCATCCCCGCCCACATCCCCAGACTGGGGAACAAACACAAAACTTGTCGTTGCGCTCACCATTGTGGTGATTGCCGGCGCGCTGCTGGTCAAGTTTCAGTTCGTGATTACACCGCTGATAACAGCCTTCATGATGGCGTATCTGCTGCACCCTGTTGCCAGTTTCCTTCAACACAAGGCGCATTTCTCTTGGGGCGCGGCAGTGGGATTAATCTATTTCGTGATTCTCCTCCTGCTCCTGGGACTGTTGACCGCCGGCGGCGTAGGGCTGGTACAGCAGATTCAAAGCCTGATCGCCATATTGCAGAAGGCGGTAGCCAACCTGCCGCAGTTGATCGAAGATGCGTCCAGCCGCGTGTACCAGTTTGGTCCCTTTGAATTCGATTTCCGCGCCCTGGATTTGACCGACGTCAGCAACCAAGTGCTGGGCATGATTCAGCCTTTGCTGAGTCAGACCGGCACCCTGCTCAGCACGCTGGCTGGCGGTGCGGCGAACTTTTTGGGCTGGACGTTCTTTATCATCCTTTCTTCGTACTTTGTGCTTGCCGAAAGCGGCGGCTTGCGCGGACAGATCGTCCCGCTGGATTTCCCCGGCTATACCCATGATTTCGAACGCCTGACCCACGACCTGGGGCGCATCTGGAACGCCTTCCTGCGCGGACAGATCATCCTGTTCTTCCTCGCCATCATTGTCTATTTTATTGTCCTCAGCATATTGGGCGTGCATTACGCCATTGGTCTCGCGCTTGTGGCGGGGCTGGCTCGTTTTGTGCCGTATGTCGGGCCAGCCGTCAACTGGGCGGTGCTGGTGTTAATTTCCTACTTCCAGACCTACAAGCTGTTCGACATGCCGCCCTTCTACTACACCCTGCTGGTACTCGTCATTGCGCTTGTCATAGATCAGGTCTTCGACTATATTGTCTCTCCGCGTATTCTTTCCGACACGCTCAAGGTACACCCGGCTGCGGTATTGGTGGCGGCAATTGTCGCGGCAAACCTGTTTGGTCTGCTTGGGGTGGTTGTGGCCGCACCGATCCTTGCTACGACCTTGCTGTTGTGGAAATACATTATGCGGAAAATGCTCGACTTGAATCCCTGGCCCGAAGAGGAGAATCACCAGCCTCCGTCGCCGCCCCCGCCCGGGGCTAGAATCCTCGTCTGGTTCCGTCGTTTGTTCCGCCGATTGAACCCGATGCGCAGGTAGAAAATCCCGTTCGTTATTTCGATTAAAAGGAGAATTGCCATGAGCAACAACCAGAACGACCCCTTGACTGAAACCCTTGCCGAATCCGAAAATTTCAACATCTGGAAGGCGGAAGAACCCGACGGAGAGACCACCTACCACTTCGAGTTGGGACGCGCTACGATTCATTTCTTCCAGGAGGAATGGGAGGAGTTTCTCGATTTCACAGACGGGATTGACCAAATCTCCCCGGATGAAAACGGGTTCTACACCCTTGAATTCGATAACGTGGACGTATGGCTGGACAAGGATGACTGGGCTGAGTTTTGCAAACTGGCGCGGCAGGTTCGCAAATAAAGAGGTTTTTGGATGAAAATATTGCAGTTTCTTTTCCGGGCAGGGATTTCGTTATTGATCGCATTTACCGCCAGTTTTTCCTCGGCGGTGATTTTTTTCGGCTATTCGGCGTATGAACACGCCTCGGACCGCCTCTTTCTTGTCGTCGTCCCCACCCTCGCAATTGGATTCCTGCTTTTCGAGGTTTTCACACGGCTCTGGGATTGGTTCCGCCAAAGGCAGTTCTCCATCCTAATTGCGTTTGGGGTGTTTGCCGCATTTGCCGCCGTGGAATTTGTGATGCCGTATGCCGTTTCGCGAGTTTACTATCTCGGCATGGCAGCGCTTGCCGCGACTTTGTTTTTCTTCATGCTGCCCGCCGCCCCCGCCGCCGAGCGACTGCGCCCGTCACATTCCTTGTGGCATTATTTCCTCGGCTTTTTGATGAGCCTGTTCCTTGCCTATGCGGTGATCGGCTTTTTGGGCGGAGTTTTCACGGGCAGATTTGGCATCATCCTCTTTTGTCTTGTGACCGTCTCCGTGGGAAGCGTCATCGGCTATTACCTCGTGCGACGGGCCGCGCAATCACTGCGTGATGGCTTTTTGAACAACCCCGTCAACCTGGCGCTTGTCCTGTCCCTGCCGCTCTTCCTGGCAGGAGTCATCTATGGCGCGCTGCAATATCCCGCCATGTTTCTGCTTGAATTTATCCAGATGGAGGGGGAGTGGTTCGGCTTCTATCTTGCCAGTTCAGTCATCGGCGGCACGTGGGGACTTTGGGTTTTGGATCAATTCGAAGCGCGGGGATATGCCCGTTCGTTTGCCCAAACCCGCTTCTTCGCCTTCGTCCGCGATAACCTGCCCGGAATCTACGCCGCCACCTTTTTCTTTTTCATCAACCTGATTTTCGCCCGCGCCCTCAATCACCCGATGTACAGCGTCAACAGCCTGATCTTCGAAGCCGATGCGGGGCCCTGGATGTCGATTCTGGGCTACCCCGAAGGTCATGACGTAAACCGCGCCGTGCATCCGCTGGTGTTGATCACCCTGCGCCCGATCACCAGTTTTGTACGTCTCTTCCTCGCGGACAAATGGTTCTTCGCGCCGATGATCGTGGTCGCCGCCATGAATGGTTTGTCGGTGTTGGTGGCATGGTTGTTCGTCAAACGCGCCGCGCAAAAGGATTCGTATGCCTTTGCCTTTGCGACCATGCTCGGCGCTACGGGCGCGCATCTGCTCTTTGGCTCGCTGACGGAGACGTACGTCTTCGGCATGACTTCGCTCATTTTATTCTTCTTCATCGTTCAATCCGACGAAAAGAGATTCTCTGTGCTGGTTCCGGCGGGCTTGCTGGTCTTCGGTGTGACCGTCACCAACATTGCTCAAAGCATGATTGCCCTGTTCTTCAAAAAGACTTTCAGTTTCTGGCGGCTCGTTTACTACGGCATAATCGTACTCACAACCAGCATCGCGTTGACCGCCCTGGTCAGTGTGCTGTATCCGGGCAACCAGACCTTTTTCTATGTCCCAGCCGACCTTGCCTTCGAGGGACGATTCTCGAAGCCCATCTACGAAGGCCCCATGGAGCGGGTGATCGAAAGGACGGGTGTGGTCGGGAGAGCCATCTTCCTCTATGGTGTTGTCGCACCGCAGCCAATTGAAAGCATTGCCCGCAAAAACACCGAACCCATCACCGAGTTCGAGACCTACAACTTCCGCTCGAAGGAAATGGCCTGGTATCACGGGGCCGCCTATGCGCCTCTCCTTCTCTGGCTGGTTTTGCTTGCCGCCGCAGTTTTCCAGTTCTTCAGGAAATTCCGCTCGTCGCCCCACACTCCGCTCATGCTTGGCTTGCTGGTGAGCGTCGCCTTCAATTACCTGCTCCACATGAACTATGGCACGGAACTCTTCCTCTATTCCACCTTTTGGACCTACCTGCTGGTGTTCTTTGCAGGGCTGGCGCTTGTAGATTTTGCCGGGCGCCGCTGGTTCGAGGTCGCGCTGGCAATCCTGGTGCTGATGTTGATGGTCAACAACGGGTTGTTCGTCCTCGGCATCTTGCGCTCGTTGAACCCCTATCTTGCCGCAGCCTGATCCCGCTCAAAACATGAAACTGCTCCCCCGGCTTTCCCTCTCCATTGTGCTGGCGTTGGTGGTCGCCTTCGCGTTCAACCTTCTTTTTCTCGACCTCTTCGAGCGCTCCTCCACCGACCAGTTCCTGCTGATGGGGTTTTCCTCCGCCGCATTGGGATACCTGCTATTTTCGATTCTGGAAAACCCTGCCGCGTTGCGTCAATTTCGCCTGCCGAAATTCGAGTTGGGGGCAGTCCCATCCCTGCTGCGCGAACATGCGCCGGGTATCCTGCTGGCGCTCCTCTTCTTTGCCGCCTATACCTGGTATGGACTGAAACTTAACTTTGCCGACAGCGACACAACGGACAACTTCCTCGATGCCGATAATTATCCCTGGATGCAGCGCATCGCCTTTCCGGACGGCAACTTGCTCGAAATGCGCGGGCCGCATCCCTTTGCCTACTTTATCCTGCGCCCATTTGGCTGGCTGTTCAACCTCTTCACATCCGACCCGCATCTTTCCGCCATTTTGCTCAACACCCTCGTGGGAGCGCTTTGTGTTTTCATGGCTTGGGTATTCATCAAACGGCAGTCGCAAAGTACGGTTTATTCCCTGTTGATTGCCGCCTTGCTGGGACTGAGTACCTCGCACTTCTTCTTCGGCTCGGTCATTGAATCTTATATTTTCTCCGCCGCCGCGTTGATCGGTTTTACGCTGGCGCTTCAAAAGTCCAACGGGACTTTGTCCGCTCCAATTGCGATGAGCGTCGTCACCTTCGGGATCACACTCACCAATTTTGTACAAAACTTCATTGGGTTTTTGGTCGAACAGCTTTCCACCCTCTCCCGAAAAACTTTCCGCGACTCCTTTATAAAGGTTTTCCAATTCACCGCCCTGGCGCTCTCCATCGGCATCGTCATCACCGTCATCCACGCCGCGTGGTATCCATCCAGCCGGCTCTTCTTCCAACTCTCCGATGCACAGATCGAGCAGGATTTTTCCCGCTCCCTCTTTCAAGAGCCGCAGTGGAAGATCACCGGGCGCATTACCCTTCTTGTCCGCACTATTTTGCTTTACACGGTGATTGCCCCCAAACCCTTCGTTTTTGGACATGAAGTGGGCGCATGGCTTCCCTATTTCAATTTCTTCAAACTCACCCCGCAGGTTTATTCCTACAGCGCCTATGACGGCTTGGGAAATATCCTCGTCTTCGCCTGGGCTGGTTTGCTATTTCTATCGGGCATTTTCTTCCTGTGGAATTTCATCCGCACCCGCAAAGTTGACCTTGCCCTTGCCTTCGCCCTCAGCCTGCTGTTCAATTTCCTCCTGCATCTCAATTATGGCTTCGAGCCTTTCCTCTACTCGCCCGATTGGGCATACGCGCTGATCTTCTTTGTCGGGATTTGCCTCGCGCCGCTGGCAAAGAACCGCATTTTTCAAGCCGCGCTCCTTCTCTTTTTGATCCTGCTTGCTTATAACCAGGTCCAACTCTTCCA
>CAILWD010000269.1 GCA_903837815.1 uncultured Chloroflexota bacterium
GACCACCTGCGCGAACTGCTCGAAGCGGCGATTATTTATTATCGAACACATTTGTTCAACAACAAAGATGTGCTTGCCTACCTGCGCGAAAAACGAAAACTGACCGACGCCACCATCGAGACCTTCGGCTTGGGTTACGCTCCGCACGGATATGACAACCTGCTGAAACATTTTTCGTCCAAAGGATATTCGCAGGGCGATTTGATCGACGCGGGGCTGCTCACCGTCCGTGAAGAAGAACGTGACGCTGGAGCACAGGAACACCGAAAAACCTATGACCGCTTCCGCAACCGAATCATGATTCCCATCCGTGATGAAAATGGGAAGATGGCTGGTTTCGGCGCACGGATTGTGGACCCGAACGACATTCCCAAGTTTTTGAACTCGCCCGAAACGCCCATCTTTAGCAAGGGGCGCATTTTGTACGGACTTGACCGTGCCCGCAAGCCCATTCGCGTGGTCGATCAGGCGGTGATTGTAGAAGGGTATCTCGATGTCATCGCGCTTCATCAGGCGGGCTACGAGAACGTCGTCTCACCGATGGGTACGGCGCTGACCGAAGACCAGTTGCGGCTGTTGAAACGTTCCACACGGCGGATTGTGCTGGCGCTCGACCCCGATTTGGCAGGGCAGAAAGCCGTCTTGCGCGGATTGGACGCGGCGCGTTCTGCGATGGATCGGGAAGGCGAATTGGGATTCGATGCGCGGGGCTTGCTCCGCAACGAAGCGCGGCTGCAGGCCGATTTGCGCGTGGCCTCGATGCCCGATGACCTCGATCCCGATGAACTTGTGGCGCGTGACCGCGATGAGTGGAAACGTCTCATCGAAAACGCCAAGCCGATTGTGACCCATGTAATGGAGGCTTTGGCGGCAGGTCAAAACCTGAACGACGCCAAGGTGAAAAACTTAATCGCATCGCAGGTGTTGCCGCTGATCGAAGATTTACCCAGCCCGCTGGAACGGGATACGTACCGCCAGGCGCTGGCGAGAATGCTTCGGGTGGACGAAGGCTCGTTGGTTGGCAACCAGCCCCAGGGGGTGTCTGCAAGACGCCGCCCGCGTGGAATTGGTCAAAGCCCGCAGAGTCAGAAAACGCCTGTGGTGGCTGTCAATCCCACATTGAAAATCGAATCCTATTGCATGGGGGTTTTGTTGCGCAAGCCCGCCCTGTTGTATCGCCTTGACCGGACCTTGCAGGAGTTCGGCTTGACCCCGCTGGCAGCCGAGGATTTCGAGTATACTGACCACCAGTTGGTGTTCGATGTCGTCCGCATGGCGGTGGAACAGGACGAGAAGGATCACCAGCATTATCTGGCGACTCATTTGCCCGAAGCGGTGAGCGAGGTCTCGAAGGACCTGCTGACGCAGACGGAGAAACTCGACCCGGTGGAGGATAAATTGCTCGAGGAGTTGCTGGCGCGGTTTGTAGACTTGCGCCGCGCAAACGCGATGGCGAACGTGAACCAATTGCGTTTTTTGCAGGAGGAGGAACAACAACAGGGCGGCGCAAATTTGAAAACCTACCAGGAGCAGGCTATTCAATTTACCAGGCTGCTCAATCGCCTCGATCAGGCGAAGAAAAAGTTATTGTCGAAGCGATAGATTCGATGGCGTAGAACTTTTATTCAGGAAAGGAACCCGCATGCCTGCCAAACCAAGACTCGGCAAAAAAGTGAAGTCGAAGCGAAGCACGAAGGTGAGCTCCTCCGCCCGAAAGATAAGGATTGCAAGACCGAAATCTGTCGACGCCGTCTTGTATCGTTTAGTAGAGGAGGAACACTCCCTCGATATTACATCGGAGGAAATTGTCGAGTCCGACGAATCTCTGCTGGCGATTGCCGGACAGGAGGATGAGTTCGACGATGGCTTGGAGTTCCATTCGCATGAACTGTCTGCGGAGTTTTCCGAAGATCCGGTACGGCTTTACCTGCGCGAGATTGGTCAGGTCAAACTGCTCGATTCGGACAGCGAGTTTCGCCTTGCCACGCTCAGCGAAGCCGATCGTCATATTACCGCGTTTAGGAAATTGAAACAGCGCAAGGGGGTGTCTCAGGCGTCTTCCGTGTATCGTTCGTTGATTTCAGAAATGCTCACTTCATGGGAGCGCCTCATCGAGGATGCGGGGCGGCTGGATTTTGAACTCCCCAACCTTGCCTTGATGATCGCTGAATCACAGTCGCTCCACGCGGGCTGGCAGTTCGATTCGCCTTCGTATTTCCGAGCCTACCTCGATAACGGTCATTGGGGTGTGGATCATCTTTGGGATGGGCTTGCCCGCAATGCCTATGGCGTTTTCCTCAACCTTTACCTGCTCCCATTCAAATATGCCGAGTGGCTGCTGACTTTTGTCCGCGACCAGCACGCCTTCCCCGTCCAGCGCTCATTGATTCGCAACCTGCCATCCGATGAGGATTTGCTCACCGAAATGGACGCGGTGCATAGCCGCGCAGTGGAAGGTAACCAGGCATTGATCCGCGCCAACCTGCGGCTGGTGGTGAGCGTTGCCAAACGATATTTGGGGCGCGGAATGTCGCTGCTGGATTTGATTCAAGAGGGAAACATGGGATTGCTGCGGGCAATCGGCAAGTTTGACCCACGGCGCGGATTCAAATTTAGCACCTACGCCACCTGGTGGATTCGACAATCCATCAAC
>CAILWD010000270.1 GCA_903837815.1 uncultured Chloroflexota bacterium
CCTGCTGCGCTTCGAGATTGACCGCCGCCTCGATGGCTTTCACCAGTTCCCCGCGCATGTTCTCGAACTCGAAATCCATGCGTCCCTTGAGCGGGTCCATGTCTCCCCCGGTGACCTTCGCCCCGTAGTCGCGGAAGACCGTTCCGCAAAGGATGTGCAGGGCAGAGTGAGTCCGCATCAACTGGTAGCGGCGCTCCCAGTCCAGCAACCCGCTCACAGCGGAATCGACTTCGGGCAGGGCTTCGGTTCCGCCGAGATAGTGCAGGACGGCATCGCCCTGCTTCTTCACCTTTTCCACCGGGTAGGTCACGCCCGCAGCGGTCAGCGAGCCAAAGTCGCAGGGCTGCCCGCCTCCGCCGGGGTAGAAAGCAGTCTGGTCGAGGACGACGGTTCGGGTCGCGGCATCCACCGAAACGATGGTCGCCGAAAATTCCCGCAGGTATGAATCGGTTTGATAAAGAAGTGTGGTCATGTGGTAATTATAGCGCGGAGTCCAGAAGTTCTACTTCTGGATATGTCGCAAATACGAGATTAGGGTTTGATTAGAAGTTTATTACCCGCTTGACTTTGCCTCTTCATCTATTGTATAGTATTCTGCGGTGAAAAAAGGCACTAGCATCGGGCTGGGTCTTTTATTTTCCAATCCCCATCTTCACACAGCAAACCCTAAAGGTTTTTCAAACCTTTAGGGTTTCTCCAATGGGAAAAGAAATCTCTTATTGCAAGGAGAAGCAATGATTAAAGTTAGTGGTCTCACAAAAGACTACGGCGCGCGCCGCGCCATTCAAAACGTCAGTTTCGATGCCCAGCAGGGTGAAATTGTGGGCTTTCTCGGCCCCAACGGCGCGGGAAAAACCACCACCATGCGCATCCTGACCGGCTACATGCCGCCCACCGACGGCGAGGCAATTGTGGCTGGTTACGATGTGGTCGAAGAATCCCTCGAAGTCCGCAGGCGCGTGGGCTACCTGCCCGAAACCGTCCCGCTGTATAACGACATGATTGTTTTCGATTACCTGAAATTCATGGGCGAACTGCGGAAAATCCCCAAGGTGGATGACCGTGTGGACGAAGTGCTGGACATGGTCGGCTTGTTCGAGCGCGCCGACGGCTATATCGGGAACCTGTCGAAAGGGATGCGGCAACGCATCGGACTGGCGCAGGCGCTTTTGCACCGCCCCGAAGTCTTGATTCTCGACGAGCCGACGATTGGTCTCGACCCCGGTCAGGTGGTCGAAGTCCGCGAATTGATCAAGGAAATCGGCAAGGAGCGCACGGTTCTCCTCTCGACCCACCTGCTGAACGAAGCGCAAAACATCTGTGACCGCGTGCTGATCATCAACAAGGGAAAAATCGTCGCCGAAGACACCACCGAGAATTTGCAGGCGCGACTGATCGGCGCCGAGCGCGTGGTGATCCGCGTGCGCGGCGAATCCGACGACTTGGCGCAGACCGTAAAAAAGGTCAAAGGCGTGCAGGCAGCCGAAGCCAAAGAAGACGGCTCGGTGGAATTCGAATATTCCTCCGGCAAAGACGCGCGTCCCGAAGTGGCGAAGCAGGTCATTAATGCCGGTTACGACCTGATCGAACTGCGCCCGATTGGCATGAGCCTCGAGGAAATCTTCCTCGAACTGACGGCGACGGACGCGAAGAAGAAATAGAGGGATTCCATGAAAAACATCTGGACCATCGCAAAACGCGAACTCGATAATTACTTCAACAGCCCGCTGGCATACGTGGTGGCATTTTCCGTCCTGTTGCCAATCGGGATTTACTTTTCACTCATCCTCTGGGTCGCCGCGCAACAAGCCATGATGGGCGGACCCGCTCCCGACAGTTCACCGATGACCTGGCTGTTCGTCTTTTTGATGATCTTCCTCAGCCCGGCGCTCACCATGCGCCTGCTCTCCGACGAAGCCCGCATGGGAACCCTCGAACTGCTGCTCACCGCCCCCGTCCGCGACTTTGAACTGGTGGCCGGCAAGTGGCTGGGCGCCTTGGTCTTCGTGCTGGGACTTGCGGCTCTAACCTTGGTCTACCCGCTTGCGCTCAACAACTTCATCTCCCCCGGCATCGACTGGATGGTCATCCTCTCATCCTACATCGGCGTCATCCTCGTCACCGCCGCGCTGCTGGCGCTCGGCACAGGCATCTCCGCCATTTTCAGCAACCAGTTTGCAGCGTTCTTCGTGACGCTCGGCTTGTTCTTCTTCCTCTGGTTCATGGTCGGTCTGCCCGCAAACTACCTGACTACCGGCGGCGACGTGCTGAACTACCTCAGCATCTCGACCCACTTCTCCCAAGCCATGAACACCGGCACAATCAACCTGGGAGACATCGTTTACTACCTAAGCCTTACCGCGTTGGGTCTCTTTGCGGGAACCACCGCGGTTGAAATTCGGAGATGGCGCTAATGGCTGGAAAAAATAAAACCCCCGCGGCGCGCTACGCCTTCATTGGACTAATCCTTTCGCTGGTTGCCTGTGTTGCCACAGGTCTCATCGGCGCGGCAAAAGGCATGATTGCCATCGAAATGTTCCCCGACCTGGGCGACTATGGCGACGCGATCAACCTTGCCCTGCAAATCAGTGTTGCATTGCTCGTGATCGGCCTGGCTGCCTACGCCATCATGTCGCCGGATAGTGTCCGCCGCTTTTTGACCGGGCGACAGGCCCGCTACGGTTCCAATTCCCTGATTTTGACCGTGGCAGTCGTCGGCATCCTCGTTGTGGTCAACATGCTTGCCTTCCAGAACCCCGACTTTCTCGGCGCCCCCTGGGATTTGACCGAAGACAAATCGAACACGCTTGCGCCCGAAACCTTGCAAGCCCTGGCCACCCTGCCCGGCAACGTCACCGCCACCGCGTTCTACACAGTAAACCTCAGTTCAACTTCCGCAGAGGAATTGCTGGTCAAGTTCAAGAATAACAGCGATGGCAAGTTCGACTATCGTTTTGTCGACCCCGACCTCGACCCGGTCGCCGCGCGCGAAGCGGGCATCACCGGCGACGGCAAAATCATGCTCCAGATGGGCGAAACAAAGGAAATTGCATCCTACGCCAGCGAAACTGAACTCACCCGTACCCTGATCCGCATCATCAGCCCGGAACCTCGCGCGGTCTACTTCCTCGAAGGTCATGGCGAACCCACGCTCGATGCAAGCGGAGACCTCAACTTCTCCTCCGCCAAGAGCACCCTTGAGTCGAAGAACTACACGGTCAATTCGCTGAACCTGCCTGCCACAAACAAGATTCCCGAAGACGCGCTGGCGATCATCGTCGGCGGTCCCATGAAACCGCTCACCGCTTCGGAAGTTGATTTATTGAAAAAATATATGGATGACGGCGGCTCGCTGGTGGTGATGGAAGACCCAACCATCATGACCGAATTTGGCGAATCTCCCGACCCGCTGGCCAAGTACCTGACCAGCGATTGGGGAATCAGCCTCAACAATGATGTGGTTATTGACTTGATCAATACCCAAAATCCGCTCCAGGCGGTCTCTTCGCAAGTCGGGCAGCATCCCATCACCCAAAACATGACCCAGAACTACATCGTCATCCTGCCGCAAGCGCGCAGCCTAGTCATCTCCGGCGCGGTGGAAAATGTCACCCAGACCCCCATTCTGTTGACGACAGAACAATCGTGGGGCGAGACCGAATTGAAAGCGGATGCGCAGCCCGAGTTTGATCCTGAAAAGGATGTTGCGGGTCCGTTGAACCTTGCAATTGCCCTTGAAAACAGTGTCACCGGCGGACGTGTGGTGGTCTTTGGTAACTCGATCTTTGCCACCAATGAGGGGTTCGACGCGCTGGGAAACGGAAACACCTTCATCAACTCGGTGGATTGGGCTGCGGAACAGGAAGACCTGCTCAA
>CAILWD010000271.1 GCA_903837815.1 uncultured Chloroflexota bacterium
AAGTCTCAAAGACTTCGGAAGTTTTTCTTACCCGCCAATCCCACTCAGATATTCAATCGTCTTTTCGAACAGCAAAGTCTTTGCCGCTTGACCTGACCCTGTGGTTTGACCCAACGCGGCGGCGGTGGCTTGCGCGGCGGCTTTTTCTTCTTCGGTCTTGCCGCTGCCAGAGCCAGGGACTTTCGTCACGCCCGGCACGGGGGTGGGCAGGGTGATGCCGTACTGCGCGTAATACTCGTTCAGCCCCGCATTTGTGATTTTCATTTCAGCGATGGCTTGCAACTGCGATTCGGTCATTGCCGCAGTGATTTGATCCTGCACCGCAGTCAGTTCCTCGCTGGCGGTGGTGGTGTCGCCGCTCAGGCTGATGACCGCCTGCCAGAGCGGAATCAACGCCTTGGCTTGTTCGGCTGTGACCGCGTTGGGCGTGTCCGCCAGTTTAATCGTGCCATACGCCAGTTGACTGCGGACATTTGCCGCGTCACTGTACTCAATGCTCAAATAAGCGGATGCCAGTGAGGTGGGCGTTGCTTCGACGGTGGGGGCGCATGCGTAAATCAGGCTGACCGCCAGCAGGGTGAAGAGGGCAATGCGAAAGAAGCTTTTTTTCATGGGGTTCTCCGTAGACTTCCGAAGTCTCGAAGACTTCGGAAGTCTTATATTTATTTGACCTGTGCTTCGAGCGACGCAATCACGCCGTCAATCAACGCGGCGGAGAGTTTGCTTCCGCTGCCGCCCCCGCTGGAGGTGACGCCTTCGGCGGCTTGCTTGGTGGCGCGAGCTTCGGGCGACATCCCCGCACCTTGACCTGGCGTGCCGCTGCCCATTGTGACGCCGTTGGCGGTTGCCCATTCCTGCATATTCGTCTGGGTCAACTTCATGGCGGCGATGCCTTGCAGTTGTTCGGGCGTCATTGCGGATTCGATTTGGGTCAACAGGGCGCTGACTTCGGCTTGAGCGCTGCCGCCCGCCTGCTGGGTACTGCGGAGCGCCTGCCAGAGCGGAATCAAAGCCTGAGCCTGCTCCGCGCTGACGGCGAGATCGCCCTGATTCAATTCAAGGGTTCCCAAAGCCAGTTGGTTGCGGACGGGCAATGCGCCGTCATAATCCACGGGCAGGTTTTGGCTGACGTACACATCCCCGCCTGTCGGAGCAGGAGCCGCCGTCCCTGAGCAAGCCGCGAGAACGAGGGTGAGAAGAAAAGCAAGGGGGAGAAAAATCTTTTTCATGGGTTATATCCTTTTCGTTGAATGATTGAATTACCAATTACTACTTACCAACGTCTATTCCCTACGCAACGCCTCGATGGGGTCGAGTTTCGCCGCCTGGGTCGCGGGGTAATATCCGAAGAAGATGCCGACGATGGTCGCCGCGCCAAACGCCAGCGGAATGGACATGGGGACGATTTCGGTTCTCATCGTGCCAAACGTACCGAAGAGATACGAGCCGCCGATGCCGAGGATGACTCCGACCACACCGCCCGCGAGGCTGAGGATGATGGCTTCGATCAGGAATTGCATGAGGACGGTGGATGCGCGCGCGCCGAGCGCCTGCCGCAGACCGATTTCGCGGGTGCGTTCGGTGACGCTGACCAGCATGATGTTCATGATGCCGATGCCGCCGACGAGC
>CAILWD010000272.1 GCA_903837815.1 uncultured Chloroflexota bacterium
AGGTGCGTCATCAGCGACTGATATTCAAAAATCGCCTGCAATGTTCCCTGCGAAATTTCAGGTTGGTAGGGTGTGTAGGCGGTGTAGAACTCGCCGCGCCGCAGGATGTGATCCACGACGGCGGGGGTGTAGTGGTTGTACGCGCCCGCACCGAGGAAGGAGATGAGATGCTCGCGCACGCTTTCGTTGCTGGATGCCATGTCCGCGAGATGGGCGGCGGCTTCCATTTCAGTCAGCGCGGGGGGCAGGTCAAGTTCGGGGAAGCGATGTTTCTTGGGGACGGCGTCGAAGAGGTCATCGAGAGTCTTGACGCCGACTTTTTCCAACATCGCATCCCGTTCACTGGGGGAGAGTGGGATATAGGTCATGTTTTTAGCTCCAAGCTGTTAGCTGTTAGCGATTAGCAGAAAGCTAAAAGCTAAACGCTAATTGCTGACAACTAATGTTCCCGTCCTGCACAATAAGTTTCGTACGCGGCGGCATCCATCACATCGCCTTCCGCGCCGCCTTCGAGTTTGATCATCCAGCCTTCGCCGTAGGGGTCGGAGTTGATGGTTTCGGGCTTGTCGGCGAGTCCGCTGTTGACGGCGGAGACTTTACCCGAAGCGGGGGCGTAAATCTCAGACGAAGCCTTGACCGATTCAACCGAAGCAATGGCGTCGCCCGCGGCAACTTCCTTGCCTTCTTCGACGAGGATTTCAACAAAGACGATGTCCGAGAGTTGTCCCTGGGCATAGTCACTGAGACCGACTGCGCCGCTGGCGGGGTCGAACCATTCATCAGATTTTGCAAATTTGAGGTTGGAAGGTACGTTCATTTTTGTCTCCTTTGACAAGATATTTTGGCGAATCAAAAAGGGCGCGCATTCATAATTTTGCGCGCCCTCTGTAATTGGACCTGAGAGATTGGTTTAGTGATTAGAAACTAGAGATTAGAGACTGGTGACTAGAGATTGGTTGGCTGAAAAATAACCATTCTCTATTCATCTGTTCTCTATTCATCCATTCCCTATTCATCTAAATTTACACCGTCGGTGTCTCGATGACTTGAGACTTTCCAGAAGTTTTAAGCGGAAACGGGGTCCTTTTGCCTGAGAGTTTCATCTGGTTTCGCCGTTGCCAGATTTGCACCTTCGGCGTCCCGCCATGGCGGGATCTCTTCCCTGCGTACCGTTCAATTGTGATTTCATTTTACGGGCGAGGGGGGCGAGAGTCAAGGGAAAAAGGCTGGCAATTATAAAAACATCGGAAGCCTTCAAGACTTCCGATGTTTGGCGGCTGCTATTCTCCTGCAACCTTGCGGATACGCTTGGGCTTGGCGGGTTCTTCCTCCGCTTCGGGCGCGGGCAGAACTTCAGGCTCGACGGCTTCAAGCACAGGGGCGGGTTCAACAACCGGAGCGGGCGGAGCGACAGGGACAACGGGCGCGATTCCATTGATACGGGCGAAATAATTTCTAATCGTCACATCGTTGTAGAAAATGAGCGCAAGGATGCCGACCACCATCGAGAAGAGGTTGCCAATAAAGAAGGTGAGGATTTCGAGGATGGCGATGGTCTGCGACGGCTGGATGGGTTCAGGCTGCGCGCTGAGCAGTTTTGCCGCGTAGATGATTTCGAAGATGCCGAGGATGGTGGGCAAAATGGTAATCGGCAGGCAGACGACGCCGACGATGGTCCCAAGCGCGGTGGCGGAAGCGATAAATCCCCAAAAGAGATTGACAATGCCGCTGACCAGTGTCAGTACGGCGATGGTTGTAAACAAGCCGGGTTTTTGATTGGTATTCATTCGTTACTCCTTGTTTTTGTGTGTTCAATATAACGAATGAAGGTGGATTTGG
>CAILWD010000273.1 GCA_903837815.1 uncultured Chloroflexota bacterium
ATGGTCAAAGTGCCAGCCAGAGTGCGGACGCCGTTGGTGCCAGTGCCGAATTTTTCCACCGCCTTCTTTGCGGCTTCGTTGATGCGCGGATGTCCCACCAAACCCAGATAACTATACGAGGCATACATTCCCATCTTGCGCCCGTTGACCAGCACTTTGTTGCCGGGCAGGAGTTCCTGCACAGGCTGGTTATAGAAATACAGGTCGTTTGTCTTGAGATAGCGAATACGGTCGTTCATCGCCTTGATGCGGCGGGTGACGGCGTCGTTGGTGTTGTGGAAATCCATGAAGTGCCTCCAAAAGCAGAATGGAGCAAGTTTAGCCGAGGGACAAGGTTCTGTCTAGTTGCGCTGGCAATTTTACGCGCAATTTTGCCCGCGCGGTATTTTCTCAAGCCGCTCTGCCCACTTCCTTTTCCGTTATAATCTTCTCAAACGTATCCAATTTAAGCGAGTACCTCACTGTGCGAGACCGCGCTTTCCAGACGCAACCTTCCGATCAGATGCAGACTTATGCCCCTCGCGGTGACCATAAAAGGAGAGTATGACAAATTTCGACGAACGCGCAAAAGATTGGGATTCAGACCCCATGAAAGTGATCCGCGCCAAAACAGTTGCTGAAGCTATTCGTAACGCCATCCCGCTCACAGCGAAAATGTCGGCGCTGGAATATGGCTGCGGAACAGGATTGCTGAGCTTTGTCCTGCAATCTGATCTGGGATATATCACCCTGGCTGATACTTCACAGGGAATGCTGGATGTGCTCGCGGAAAAAATCTCCGCTTCGGGCGTGGACAACATGACACCCCTCCGCCTCGACCTGTCTGTTGACCCCCTGCCCGGTCCAACCTTCGACCTGACCTACTCGCTGATGACCCTGCATCACATCGCAGACGCAAAGGGCATCCTCAAAAAATTTCATGCCCTGCTCAAGCCGGGCGGCTGGTTGTGCGTTTCCGACCTCGACAGGGAGGATGGCACATTCCACACCGACGGTTCAACCGACGTCCACCTGGGCTTTGCGCGCGACGAACTTCAGACATGGGTTGAAGAGGCAGGGTTTTCAGACGTAAAGTTTTCAACCGCATACGAGATCAAAAAGAAAATCGACGGCGTCGAAAAAACATTTCCCCTGTTTCTGCTCATTGCGCGCAAGGCAAATTGAAACTTCCTGCCGTTCCATCGCGTCCAGACTGCCGGTAATGGACAGGCATTATAATCATTTGGACTTCACATGGAAACTTTATCTCAAACCCCGGAACCCAAGCCTGAACTCAAGCCCACGCCGAAGCGGCGGATGGTGAACGCCTTCGCGCCCACAGTGGGCGTCGCCGTTTTTCTGGCAACCCTCTTCACCGCGTGGACGCCCAACAGCCTGTTTGCCAGCAACCTTCAGGAACAGTTGCAGATGATGCTCACGCCGCAGGCGGCGCCGGAGGAAATCATCAACACGCCCCAGCCCCAATTGCGGATTGGCATTGTGGCGGGGCACAACGGCAACGACTCCGGCGCGGTCTGCACCAATGAAGACGGCGAAGTTGACCTCACCGAAGCGGAAGTCAACCTGGAGATTGCCGAACTGGTGAAAAAGAACCTCGAGTCACAAGGCTTTCTGGTGGACCTGCTCAACGAGTTCGACACGCGCCTGAATGGATACCGCGCTGTGGCGCTGGTTTCCATCCACAACGATTCATGCGAATATGTCAACGACGAAGCGACGGGATTCAAGGTGGCGTCGTCGCTCGATACGCGGGACATCAACCGTGCCCAACGTCTCAATGCCTGCCTGGTAGACAGGTACCAGCGCGCCACCCAGATGACCTTCCACGCGGGCAGCATTACCGCCGACATGCGCGAGTATCACGCCTTCGCGGAAATCGACCCGAATACCATCACCGCCATCATCGAAACGGGATTCCTTAACCTCGACCGCGAAATCCTGACCGGACAACCTGAATTGGTGGCAAGCGGGGTGACACAGGGAATCCTGTGCTTCATCAACAACGAAAGTGTGATGCCGACCCCGTTCCCGACCACCGCGCCATGAACCACGCTGCCCGAAAGACGTTCATCCTTTCGCTGATTATCGCCGTGTTTTTGACCGGACTTGGGCTTGTGGCGTGGACGACGATTTCGTCGCCCGTCTTCGGGTTCACCCAAAGCCCGGTCGCGCCGACCCTCAGCCAGCCTTTCGCGCAGGTCCCGCTCAAAAAGCCGACCTTCACCGCCATCCCTCTGCCAACGAACAGCCCAATCCCGGAGATCCCTCCGACCGCCTCGCCGACAACGGAAGCGACGCCCGAATCTTTGGTTTACGCCGAACTCGTCGCCGATACGCCCATCCCTGACGGATATTCGAACACCACCCAATATGACCCTCCGCCATCCTACAGCGGGAACAAATACATCCTGGTGGACATCTCTGAACAGCACATGTACGTGTACGAAGGCGAGGCGCTGGTGAATGATTTTGTCTCATCCACCGGGATGAACAACGCCACCCGCACCGGATATTTCAGCGTGCTGGATAAAATCCCCAGCGCCTACGGCGCCACCTGGGATATCTGGATGCCCAACTGGCTCGGCATTTACTGGGCGGGCAGCATGGAGAACGGAATCCACGCCCTGCCGATTTTGCCCAACGGCGGAACGCTTTGGGCGGGCTATCTCGGTGTGCCCATCTCCTACGGCTGTGTGGTGCTTGGAACCTACGAAGCCCAATGGCTGTACGACTGGGCAGACATCGGGACGCCGGTGGAAATCCGCTGGTAACAATTTCAGACTAGAATGGTTATAATTCCACCAACCTGTTTGCCTTCCCTTCAAAGGTGACCCATGAATGAGCGTTTCATCGAATCCCGCAAAGTGATTGCCAGCGCGCGCGAAGCCCTGAGAAGGGGAGACATGGCGCGGGCGCGTCAACTGGCGGAACGCGCCGCGGAACTCGCTCCGCAGAGCGAAGACCCCTGGTTGATCCTGGCGGCGGTTGCGAGTCCGCGTGAGAGCGTGGAGTACATCCGCAAGGCGCTGGGAGCAAACCCGAACAGTCCGCGTGCAAAGAAGGGGATGGAGTGGGCGATGCAACGGTTGGGTGAAACGCCCGAAGCGGGGATCAGCCCGCAGGTCACACAGCAAACCCCGAGCGCGTCAAAGAGACCAGCGCCCAAGGCTGAGGCGAAGAATCCCAAAAAGCGGAGGTCCATCCTGCCCATCCTTCTCATCCTCATGGGATGCGCGGTCTTTGCATTTGCCGCCTGGTCGGCAGTGACTTCGCCGGTGATGGCCTCCATTTTGAGTTTGGTCGCCACGCCGCAAGTGGAATCGAAACCGTTTGCGCAGGTGAACATCCCCAAGCCAGCGGCGCAGGTCAATGCCCCTGTTGCGACTCCAACCGAAGCGGGGATCGAATCTGCGCCGACGGAATTGGCCGCAGTCCAGCCGACGGTTGAACTAACCCTCGAAGTGGTGACACTTCCAACGGCTGAAATCGTCCCGCCAACTTCTGAATCGACGGGAGGGGTCTCTGCGGAAATCGTCGTCGATACGCCAACGCCGGAATACACCGAGCCGACCGCCGTGCCGAACGTCCCTCCGCAAATGGCAAGCGGCGAGCGCTGGATCGATGTTGACCTTTCGCAGCAGCGGTTGTACGCCTACGAAGGCGATGTGTTGATGAATTCGTTCATCGTTTCCACCGGCACCTGGCAGACCCCCACCGTCACCGGCAATTTCAAGATTTGGGTCAAGGTGCGCTCGCAAGCCATGACCGGCCCCGGTTACTACCTGCCCGACGTTCCCTACGTGATGTATTTTTACAAGGATTACGGCCTCCACGGCACATACTGGCACAATAATTTCGGCACGCCCATGAGTCATGGCTGTGTCAACCTCACCATCCCCGACGCGGAATGGTTGTATGGTTTCGCCTCCGTCGGGACAACAGTCAATGTGCATGACTAGGAAAACTCTCTACCACTAAGGACACCAAGTAACACAAAGGAAAACCATTTCACCCTTTGTGTACCTTTGTGACCCTTCGTGGTTGGACAGATGCAAGAATGAAATCGGACAAGCTCTCGCGGCGCGATTTTTTGAAATTGGGCGGACTGGGACTGGCGGGCTTATTCATGCCGCCCTTCGACTTTGAATATCCACCTGCCAATTTGCAGGGACGAGTCACCACGCGCATGACGTGGATGTATGACCGCCCATCGATCGAGGGGACACAGGTCAAACTTTGCCCGAAGGATACCTTGCTCGAAATCACCAGCGGCACCATCAGCGAAGATGTGACCTCGCATAACCGCGTCTGGTATCAGGTTGGGGCGGAAGGCTTTGTCTATTCCGGAAATATCCAGCCTGTACGGACGATTCTGAACGTCCCCCAAACCGACATCCCGCTCAGGGGTCTGCTTGCAGAAGTCAGCGTGCCGTACACCGATGGTCATACGGGACCGAAGGCAGACACCATCGCCGCCTACCGCATGTATTACGAGACGACCCACTGGATCCTATCCGCCGCCACCGACGGGAATGGGCAGGTCTGGTACGAGATCCGCGACGACAAATTCAACGAGTCATATTACGCGCACGCCGAACACTTCCGCATTATGGCCGAGGAAGAACTTGCACCGCTCTCGTCCGATGTCCCAGATGGAGAGAAGAAGATTCAAGTGAGGCTGGAACAACAAATTCTGATTGCCTACGAATATGGCATTCCAGTCTGCGCGTTGCCGGTGTCCACCGGCGGAATCTATCGCGCCGGCACCTACACCACGCCCAAAGGCGCGTTCATCACCTACTACAAGCGTCCCTCGCGTCACATGGCTTCGGGCGACATCGCCGCCAGCGGCTTCGACCTGCCGGGCGTGCCCTGGGTGCAGTACATTACCGAAAGTGGGATTTCGTTCCACGGGACCTTCTGGCATAATGACTTTGGTCGTCCGCGCTCGCATGGCTGTATCAACCTCTCGACACAGGGCGCGAAATGGCTCTACCGCTGGACAACTCCACAGGTCGCCATCAACAAGGAACTTTCGATTGGCGGCGTGGGAACGGATGTGGAGATTGTGTTGTAAGAAAATGAAAGCAAAGGAACGTCTGCTATAGATATGATTAACGGAATTTCACGCCGCGATTTTTTGAAACTCTCCGCCGCCGGCGCCCTCGGATTTGTTCTCCCCGATTTGGGTTTGGACCGCGTTTTGGCTGCCCCGCCTGCCTCGCATGGTCGCACCATCTGGAGCGGGATTCCGCTCTACGACGCGCCGTCGTTCAACGCGAATAAACTTTTCCTCTTCGGCGTGGACCAGGTGCTGGAGATCAAATCCGAAATCGAAGGCGAGGAAGGCAATCCCTTCAACAAAGCCTGGTACCAGGTCGAAGACGGGTACATCTATTCGGGCTGGCTCCAACCCGTCGAGACCCAATTGCACAAGCCGGTGTATCAAATCTCTGCCGCCGGGCAACTGGGCCAGATTACCGTGCCGGTCAGCGAGACCCGCCTCATTCCGCAAACGCTTGGAAGGAAAGGCTATCGCCTCTACTACGGAAGCGTCCATTGGGTGATGAAAACCGTCGTCACACGTGAAGAAAAAAGCGTCTGGTACGAGGTCTTCGATAACGAGAAAGACCTGACCGTCTACGTCCCCAGCCGCAACATGCGAATCATCCCCGACGAAGAATTGACACAGATTTCCCCGGATGTCCCTGAATCCGAGAAACTCATTCACGTGGATTTGTCCACGCAGATGATGACCGCCTTCGAAGGCGACAAGATGGTCTTCTCATCGCGCTGCTCCAGCGGCGGCAAGGGGACGCG
>CAILWD010000274.1 GCA_903837815.1 uncultured Chloroflexota bacterium
AAATGTAAATCTGCAAGTCCCATGTTATCTCCTTGTTACAGGTAGAAGTCTAGTCCCCGCTTGTTAAGGACTTGTGAAGATTGGTTTAAGAAATTGTATGGGTTTGTTTAAACAAAAACTGCCCGCTGGCAGGGCGGGCAGCGCCTCCGAGGAGGCCAAGAAGGAGATGACGATGAGTCAGGCGTGCTTTTGTTTTTTGAGAAAGTCGCGCCGCTTGCGGCTTGCGTCCACGCCGAAGATCACAAGCATGGATATGAAAATAATAGATTGTAGAATTGTCTGCATAATAAACTCCATTTTTAGGAAAACGTCCCGAAGGCGACGCTGAACCCTAAAATTAATCCAAATAAACCTTCGGGACGATGTATTTCCATCATACTCCCATTGGTTTAATAATGACCTAAGAGATGATTAACAACAGGTAAACAAAAATGCAAGGCCGATTCCCAATGCCCAATGATGATATGATTGCGAAGTGACAATGAACGCGCAACCCCTTTTGATTGATTCGCTGAACGCCCGTTGGGATCGATACAAAACCGAGTTAAAGAACTGCCGCGATGAGTTCTCGGAGGAGGCGGTCCATGGTTTCCGCGTGGCGGCGCGCCGCCTGCTGGCTTCGCTCGACCTGCTGCGCGCCCTGTTGCGGGATGCGAAAATCAAAAAGATTCGGCGAATGCTGAAAGATCAGTTGGACAATCTCGATGAACTACGCGACGCGCAGGTGATGCTTGCGGAAATCTCCGAGAACGTCCACGACCAGCCGTCGCTCCAGCCGTTCGAGGAATATTTGTTGCGCAGGGAAAAGAAGTTGATGCATGCCGCCCGCAGGGAGATCAAGTCGCTTAAAATCGGGGAACTGACGAAACGGATCCGAAAACTGGAAGAAGCCATCGCGGAATCCCAACCCGATGGGCTGGACCCGCTCCCCGCCGTCGATGAAGCCTACGCGGGAGTCATCCAGCGCTACGGGAGGATCGATCCCGCCCAGCCTGCCACCATCCACCGTTTGAGAATCGCCTTCAAGAAATTCCGCTACATGGTCGAATCCATCCATCCCATCCTCGAAGGCTTCCCCAAAGACACCCTGAAACGAATGCACGATTACCAGACTTCGATGGGTGAGATTCAGGATATGGAGGCGGCTTTGCAGGAACTCGCAGGGTTCGAAAAAAATGCGCCCGAAGGATATGACCCAGCGCCCGCCCGCGCGTATTACACGGAACAGCACACACTTGCCATCTCGCGTTACCTCAAAAACAAAGGGGAGGTAACGATCTTTTGGCGCGCCGCGCCAGACCAACCGTTTCCGAAGGAGAACCAGCCATGAACTTATACCTTATCCGCCATGCCATCGCAGTCGAGGAATATGAAGACGACAGCCAGCGCCCGCTGACTGACAAGGGTAGGAAGAAAATGCGCAGCATCGCAAAAGGGCTGCGCGCCCTCGGCGTGGAATTCGACGTGATCCTTTCCAGTCCCTACGTCCGCGCGGCGGATACAGCTGAAATCCTGTCGGATATTCTCAAGGTAAAACAGGAAGTACAATTCAGTGAGAACCTCATCCCAGCAGGCAGCCCCGAAGCGTTGATCGCGGAACTAAACGAGAAATACACCGCAGATAGCATTGCCCTCGTGGGACATGAACCATTCCTCTCCGCGTTGATCGGTCTGCTGGTTGCCGAGAATCCCAACGCGGACATCACCCTCAAGAAGGGCGGAGTGTGCAGTCTCTCGGCCGACGACCTGCACCACACCCGTAAGGCAAGCATGGACTGGCTGCTGACGCCGGGCATTCTGGTTGGGATTAGTGAGAAATAAACCAAGAGCAAACCACTGAGACACTGAGGCACGGAGTTTTTTCTTTGTGTCTCCGTGCCTCAGTGGTTAGGCTTGTGCGAAGGAAGAAATTTAATGACAGAAAAAAACACAACCCCAACCGAGAGTATTGACCTTTCCTCGTCTGCCCTATACTTCAACCGCGAACTGAGCCTGTTGGAATTCCAGCGCCGCGTTTTGGAGGAAGCCTGGGACGAAGCCAACCCACTTTTGGAGCGGGTCAAATTCCTCTCCATCTTCGGCTCGAACATGGACGAGTTCTTCATGGTGCGGGTTTCGGGCATCCGCAAAATGGCGGAAGCGCGGATCATGGATGTTTCACCCGACGGTATGGTCCCGCCCGACGAACTCGCCGCCATCCGCAAGTCAGCGCAGGAGTTGATGATCGAGGCGCAAAAATATTACCAGCGCAAACTCCTGCCGCAACTGGAAAAAGCGGATATCCACATCATTGACTATCAAAAGTTGAACAAGACACAAAAGAGTCGGGTGGACACTTATTTCAGGGACGTCATCTATCCCGTGCTGACGCCGCTCGCGCTCGACCCGGGGCATCCCTTCCCGCACATCTCGAACCTGAGTTTGAACCTTGCCATCGTCATCCACGACAAGAAGGGGAATGAGAAATTCGCGCGTCTGAAAGTCCCCGACACCCTGCCGCGCTTGCTGCCGATCAAACGTTCTTCGGGCGGAGTCCGCAAGGACGGCTCGATTCCGCGCCAGCATTACTTCGTCTGGCTGGAGCAGGTGATCGCCGCCAATCTAACCGACTTGTTCCCCGGTATGCAGGTGACTTCGGCGCATCCCTTCCGCATTGTGCGCGACGCCGACATCGAAATCCAGGAACTCGAAGCCGACGACCTGTTGGAGACCATGCAGCAGAACATCCGCAAGCGCAAGTTCGGCTCGGTGGTGCAGGTGGCAGTGTACGAGTCCATGCCGCAGAGTATCCGCGAATTGCTCGTGGACAATCTCGAAGTCAATCAAAACGACGTGTACGTTTTGGACAGTCCGCTGGGCTTGAGCAGTCTCTGGCAGTTATACAGCAGCGTGGAACGCCACGACTTGAAGGATGTCCCCTATAAGCCGCGCATCCCCAAGCAATTGCGATATGCCACAACCGCCACGGATATTTTCGAAGCTATTCG
>CAILWD010000275.1 GCA_903837815.1 uncultured Chloroflexota bacterium
AATCCTAAAGAGCCATTTTTTCGTATTACAATTGAAAGGTACTGTCATGATACAATAATTTAGCCATGAAAACATCCCCCTACTTTGGCATCGCACTGATCTTCATCACCTTGGTGTTTGTGCTTGCTTCCATAAATTTTGGTCAACCCGAAGCGGCGGCAAAAAACCTGGGCGCGACTTCACTTTCAGCGCAAGTCCCCACCCCAACCCAAAGCGGGGAAGACCTCTCTCAAGTTGGTTCAACAGATGGGATTGTGGTGATGGGTTTTGTGCTGGTGGCAATCGTTACTTTACCACTGCTTTTCCATCGAAAAGGGAAGGGATAGGGGATTCGGCGAGTCGTGATCGGGGAGGATGGTTTCAGCGTTTCGGATATGGGGATTGAGATAGCCTGCCACAGCGGCAATGACTCCACCAAAGCAACTGAGAAAGACCAATAATCCCATGCCAGCACCGGGACCGGGCGGAATCAGCCATCCAAAGATCGAAGGGAGGATTCCGCTTGAGACGCGCATCGCGGGTTCGAGCAGGTAATCGCCTGTCAGACCGGCGATCAGCGGCGAGATGGGATTCGTAACCCACGCAATCAACAGGCGGGCGGAGAAAACACGTCCCTGCAAATCGGGCGGGACTTTCGATTGCCAGATGGCTTGATTCGAGCCATCAATCAGCGGGCCGAAGAGGGAGGTCAGAGCCATTGCGGCCACCCAAAGCGGAAGCCAGTCGCCAACTCCCGCGAGCGAGAAGAACACGCTCGAGATGATCCAGCCAGCCAGCACGCCGTGTACCCGTTTCTTGAATCCACCCCAAAGGCTCATGACCACGCCGCCGACCACACCGCCCACCGCTCCGGCAGACAGTACCGCGCCGAGACTGACACTGTCGTTACCAGTGCGGAGCAAGACCATCGGCGAAATCGCGGTGAAGGCAACGCCCATGCAAAGGTTCCCGAAGAAAAAGACCAGTTGCAACCCAAGCAAGCTGGGACGCGCAAAAATATAACGAAAGCCAAAGACAGCTTCCTGCAAAATGTGTCCCTGTGACTGCATGCCTTTCTCGGAACGCAACGGCTGCGGGATGTGAACAAACAGCAGAACGAAAATTGCAAGAATAAATGTGACGACGTCCAGGGAGAGGATTCCCGTCAGACCGATGAGCGGCAACAGCGCGCCTGCCATCATCGGGGCAATAATTCCCGGTCCCGTCTGTACCAGCGACATCATGCCGTTCGCCCGCCCATATTGTTCCTTCGGGAGCATGGTGCTGATCGTGGCAGAAAATGCGGGCCACTGGAAGGCGTTGCCAAGTCCCTGAAAGACGGCGGCGGCATACAAATGCCAGACTTCGAGAACGCCCAGCGCATGCAAGACGAGGATGGCAATCGTGGCGAGTCCTGCGGCAAGGTCGCTGACCATCATCATCAGCTTGCGGTTGTAGCGGTCCACCATGGCGCCCGCCAGGGGGGCCAGCAGCACCTCGGGCAGCAGGAAGCAGGCCTGCATGATCCCCAGGCTGGTGGCGCTGCCTGTTTGCTGGAAGGCCCAGATGGTGAGGGCGAATTGGCTCATGTTGGAGGAGAGCACCGAGACGATTTGCCCGGCCCATACCAGGGTGAATCCGGCCATGCCGGCGGGGCGCGGCTTGAGAGTTCTTGTGGGAGATGGATCTTGCGAGCGATGTGCCATGGCTAATCCCAGGGCAGGGGAAAGAGGCCGGGGATGGAGCGGGTGCTACGGTTGGGAGGGAGTCCCGGTTCTTTCAACCACCCAGAAGTGAGAGAGCCCCAGGGCGCGCAGCGGCGTACTTTCCAGGAACTGCAGCACGGCTCGCAGCATTTTCCCCAGGCGCGGCCGGCGGGCGATGATGTTATCGTAGGCGCCGAAGATGATGGTGTGGTGCACCACGCGGCCCGGCAGTCCCTGCAGGAGGGTCTGCAGGTTGCGGCGCGTGTAGATACGCACGTGC
>CAILWD010000276.1 GCA_903837815.1 uncultured Chloroflexota bacterium
GCATCAGCGCGCAGGGAAATGAAAGAACCTGCATGAACTGTCACGCGGGCTACGGCTGGGAAGAAGGACGGGAAGCCGCCCTCGCCAACCCCGAAAACGTGGACTGTCTCGCCTGTCATGCCGACGTTGGTGGCTACGCCAAAGGCACATTCGGTAATCCTGCCGAAGGCATTAACCTGCTCGCTGCCGCAAAATCTGTCCGTATGCCCACACGCGACAATTGCGGAAAATGCCACTTCGACGGCGGCGGCGGAAATGGCGTCAAACACGGCGACCTCGACGAAAGCCTCTACTTCCCCGATGAAAGCCTCGACGTTCACATGGGCGGCGAGAACGACATGCAATGCACCGACTGCCACTGGACTGAAAAACACCAGGTTCTTGGGCGTATGCTCTCGGACAATTACACCATCGACCCGCAGGAACAGGTCACATGCGAGCAGTGCCACGTCAACCAACAGCACGAAGATGAGCGGCTCAACACCCACCTTGCGGCGGTTGCCTGCCAGACCTGCCACGTCCCCGCGCTGGCAATCGAAGACCCGACCAAACTCACTTGGGACTGGTCAACTTCGGGACAGGAGGGGCGCGAAGACGACCACTTCACCTATCTCAAGATCAAGGGCGATTTCATGTACGACAAGAATTTCGCTCCAACCTATCTCTGGTTCAACGGGAACAATGAATATCGCTACATCATGGGCGACCCGCTGGGCGAAGACGGCATTACCTATATCAACAAGCCTGCGGGCAGTATCGGCGACAAGACCGCCAAAATCTTCCCGTTCAAACTGCACATCGCCAAACAGCCCTACGATGTGAAAAACAATTACCTGCTTGCTCCCATCACCTCTGGCGAAAACGGCTACTGGACAACCTTCGACTGGGACAGCGCTTTCAAACTTGCCGAAGAACGCATGGGACTGCCCTACAGCGGCGAGTTCGATTTCACCGAAACCTACATGTACTGGCCCTCGACCCACATGGTTCAACCCGCCGAAGAAGCCCTGCAATGCGACTCGTGTCACGGCGAAGGTGGGCGCATGGATTGGGAAGCCCTTGGCTATCCTGGCGACCCGATTGAGTGGGGCGGGAGAAAATAAACCATGAAACGATACGCACTCTTCCTAATACTTGGATTAATCGCGGTGGCTGTTGGATTTGGAACCGCCCTCGCTTCGCCCGAGCCTCGCGTAGCGCCTGTTCCCCAAGCCTCTGACCTGCACCCGAACTTTGCCCTGCTCGACGCAGACGGCGTGAACGTCCTCGAAAGCGGCGGCGCAGTCTCGACCATGCAGACCTGCGGGCAGTGCCACGACACGAACTTCATCCAAAGCCACGCCTTCCACTCCGACCTCGGACTGAGCGAATACAAGGAAGGCAAAGACCTCAACGCCAGCAGCGGACTCTTCGGTGAATGGAACCCGCTGACCTATCGCTACCTCTCGCAGAATGGCGATGAACGCCTCGATCTCTCCACCGCCGAATGGCTCATGCTGAACGGCAGTCGCGTCGTCGGCGGCGGACCCGCCACCACCTCCCGCGATGGCGCGGCGCTCGACAATCTCAAAGATGTGGAGGAAAATCCCGAAACCGCCATCCTCGACAAAGACGGGGACGTCGCCGTTTGGGACTGGGACAAATCTGGCACGATGGAAATGAACTGCTTCCTCTGCCACCTCGAAGCGCCGAACACCGCCGCCCGCGAAGAATCAATCAAGGCGAGTGAATTTGGGGACGCCAACACCGCCACCCTGACTGGATTGAACATCGTCGCCAAAGCGGGCGAGGGTTGGGAATGGAAAGCTGAAGCCTTCAACGAAATCGGCGAAGTCAAGAGCGAACTGCTCGCCATTCAAGACCCGACCAACGAAAACTGCGCGGCATGTCACGGCGAAGTTCACCCCAGCGCGGGCGAACCGCTCACCCTCAATCAATGTGATTTGGATTATCCGCAGACCGCCACCACAGGTCAGGTTGTCAGCGGACAGCGCATTGACCAGTCGGGCGTGAACCTTGCGGATAAGAGCGAACTCGACCACGCGTGGGACATCCATGCCCAGCGTCAGTTGCAATGCACTGACTGTCACTATGCGTTGAACAACCCCTCGCACATCAGCGAAATCCAGCAGAGCAACCCCGACCACATCGTTTACGACCCGCGCACTTTGGAAATCGGCGAGTACCTGCAACGCCCCGACCATAACTTTGCGCGTGGCGAAAGCGCCCAGTTCAACGTGGACGCGGACAACAAAGCCACCATGCGCCGCTGTGAAAACTGCCACGACGCCAGCAAGAGCCACGCAAACTGGCTGCCCTACATCGACACCCACATGGAAGTCGTCGCCTGCGAAACCTGCCACGTCCCGCAGATGTACGCCCCCGCCATCCAGACCTATGACTGGACAGTGGTCACCGCCAAAGGCACAGCCTCTACCGAGTGCCGCGGCGTGGAAGGAACACCCAACGAAGTCACTTCGCTGGTCACTGGCTATCAACCTGTTCTGCTCAACCGCACAAACATCGACGGCGAAACCCTGCTTGCGCCGTACAACCTGATTACCTCCTTCTACTGGGTTTACGACGACGCCAGCGGCAACAAACGCCCCGTCCGCCTCGTTGACCTCGAAGCCGCCTACCTCGACGGCGAATCCTACGCCTCCGACGTTGTATCCGCTTTCGACGCGGACAAAGATGGCAAGGTCAGCGCCGCCGAACTGGTAATTGATTCGCCCGCCAAGGAAGATTTGGTCAAGGGCAAACTTTCTGCGCTTGGGTTGAGCAATCCGCGTATCGAAGGTCTGGTTCAACCGTACAGTATCAACCACAACGTCGTGAAGGGCGAGAATGCGCTCAACGACTGCAAAGCCTGTCACAACGAAGAGTCGCGCATGACCCAGCCCATCAAACTGGCTGACCATGCGCCCGTCACCCCTGTCTTCGACGCCGCGAACAACGTCAACGGCACAGGCGAATTGGTGACTGGCGCAGACGGCGCGTTGTACTACAAGCCCGTTCCCGCCAACGACAAGATTTACGTCTTCGGCTCCAGCCGCGTGAGTTGGATTGACTGGTTCGGCGCCCTTGCCTTCGTCGGCTCGTTGTTCGGCGTGCTCGGTCACGGGACACTGCGTTACCTTGCAAATCGCAAGTTGCCCAAGCACGGCAAGACCAAGCGCGTTTACATGTACGAATCCTACCGCCGCTTCTGGCACTGGC